>DVKN01000065.1 GCA_018716005.1 Candidatus Scatomorpha stercoravium | reverse complement strand
CGGCCTCGCGGCGAACCTGCTCGTGGACGAGAACCCGAGCGCCGCGAGCTTCTACCAGCAGCGCTATGAGGAGCTGCGGGCCTATTACCTCGCGAGGCTCAGGGCGCACATCGGCGCGATAGAGAACCTCTACGGCGGGATAGAGTACGGCGAGTTCGGGGAGTGGTGATATGGCGTCGATAGCTACGAATATCTCCGAGAGCGTATATCAGATAAAGCGCTGGCGCGGCGTAAACGAGGCCGCCGAGGGCGAGGCCGCCCTCGCGATGGGCGAGGCGGCGGCGATGCGGAACTTCCGCGTCACGGGCCCCGGCGCGCTGCAGAAGCGGCCGGGCAGCGCGAACGTGGCGGGCCTCGCCGGCGGGGGCTATACGGTGGCCGACGCCGGCGATGAGACGGCGCTCTTCACCGAGGAGGGGGAGAGCTCCCTCTCGCTCACGCTCTATCCGGGCATACAGGCGGACTCCATGGGCGCGCTCTCGCTCACGGGCACGCCGGCCGTCTGCACCGCGGCCAACGCCGGGGACTACGAGGGCTGGTACTACTCCGACGGGGCGGGCGGCTTCTACCGCTTCGAGGGTCTGGCGAGGGCCTCGGAGGCGGATGTAAAGGAAGCGAGAGTTGAGGGCTTCAAAAGCTGGCGGAACGGCCTCGAAACCCTCCCCGCGGGATGGGCCGCGCGCGGCACGGTGGCCTGCGGCGGGGCGGAGGCCTGCGTCGGCGCGGCGCGCTTCTCCCTGCCCGCCGCGGCGGAGAGCATAACGCTGAGGCTGACGGCCGGCCGGCTCACGCAGGCGGGGAGCATGTTCGCCGACATACGCGCCGCCGAGCTCGAGCGGCCCGTGCCGGCCACGCTGGGGCGTGGCGCGGTCTTCGCAGCGCCGGCGGAGGGCGAGACGGCGGAGGCGGTCTTCACGGGGGAGTATCCGGCGGGGACGTATTACGCCTATCTCTCCTCGGACTCGGCCTGCGCGGAGCTCCGCGCCTCCGGCGCGGCGGGGCTCGAAATCGAATACGCCGCCGCGGCCGATAACGCCGGCCGGGGCCTGCGCGGGACGGCCGGACAGGGCGGGGAGAGCTTCGAGTGGTACTTCACGCGGCTCCGGGCCGCCCCCAACAGCGCGGACTGCGCGGTGCGCGGGCTCTGGAGCGGCTTCGTCGGTGGCGAGGAGGTGCTGTGCGCGGCCTGCGGTGGCTATCTCTGGCAGCTCGAGCGCTCCGACGGCGGCGTCTGGAGCAAGACGGCCTGCGGCACGGTGGACACCTCCGAGGACGTGTTCATGTTCGGCTTCGACGAGAAGCTCTACCTGCTCAACGGCTCGCAGTACCGCGTCTGGGACGGCGAATCCCTCACGGACGTGGCCGGGTACAGGCCGCTCGTGGCCGTGAGCGCGCCGCCCGAGGGCGGGGGCACCTCGCTCGAGCAGGTCAACAAGCTCTGCGGGCAGAGGCGGATGCGCTTCTCCCCCGACGGGAGCGCCACGACCTTCCACCTCCCCGAGCAGGAGGTGCAGAGCATAGACTATGTGCGCTACGTGGCCTCGGGCGTCGACCTCACGAGCTACGAGACGGATCTCGAGGACGGCACCGTCACCATCACGCCCGCCCCGGCCGAGGGCACGAACAGCCTCGAGGTCGGCTGGACGGTGGGCGCCAATTCCGCCGCCGAGGTGCGCGCCATGCGCTGCGCGGAGCTCTATAACGGCGAGCAGGACACGCGCGTATTCCTCTACGGCGACGGGAGCAGCCGCTGCCTCTACTCCGGCATAGACTACGACGGCCTGCCGAGGGCGGACTACTTCCCTGAGCTCAACGTCGCGCACATAGGCGACGCGAACACGCCCGTGACGGCGCTCATACGCCATTACGACAGGCTCCTGGCCTTCAAGACCGACAGCGCCTGGGCCCTGGGCTACGCGCAGCTCACGCTCGCGGACGGCTCTGTGACGGCGGGCTTCTACGTCTCGCCCGTGAACCGCAGCGTCGGGAACTGCGCCCTCGGCCAGGCCGTGCTGGTGGAGAACCGCCCGCGCACGCTCGACGCGCGCAGCGTCATAGAGTGGCTGGGCACGGCCTCGGCGAGCTACAACGGCGACGAGCGCAACGCGCAGCGCGTCTCGCAGCGCGTCGACCGGACGATACGCAGCTTCGACCTCGCCTCGGCGAAGACCTTCTACGACAAGTACGCCCATGAGTACTACGTGATAGGCCCCGACGGCACGGCGCTCGTGTACGGCGTCGACTGCGACGCCTGGTACATATACACGAACTTCGCCGCCCGCTGCCTCATAAATTACAAGGACGAGCTCTACTTCGGCACGGCCGACGGTTTCCTCAGGCACTTCTCCGCGGACTACCGCTCCGACGCGGGCGAGCCCATCGACGCGCGCTGGGAGTCCGGCTCCATGGACTTCGGCGCGGACTTCCGGAGGAAATACTCGGCCATGCTGTGGGTGGGCATACGCCCCGAGGACGGCGGCGCGCTCACCGTGACGGCCGAGACGGACCGCAAGAAGCTCTTCGCGGAGTACGCCTTCGCCTCCGCCGGGGCCGCCGAGCTGCCGGAGATGAAGCGGATTAAGCTCAAGGCGAAGAAATTCACCTACTATAAGCTCGTGCTCGAGAACGACTCGGCGGACACTACGGCCACGGTCGTCTCCGTCGACATCCGGGTGCGCGGCACGGGCTACGTGAGATAAGGAGGGAACATGGCGATAAGGATAAAACAGGGCGACGAGTACAGCGTGCCCGTGCTCATACGGCTCAACGGCGAGCCGGTGGACATAGGCGAGGTGGACGAGGCGGAATTCGCCTTCGGCACCGGGCTCAGGAAGCTCTATCCCGGCGACGTGGAGTACAGCCAGGCGGACGGCTGCTTCTATCTGCCGCTCACGCAGGCGGAGACCTTCGCCTTCCCGGCGAACGGCACGGTCACGCTCGACATCCGCGTAAAATTCGCGGGCGGGGACGTCGTGGGCGTGCAGAGGATGGAGTCCTTCGCCGTGGCGGACGCGACCTCGGAGGTGATACTGTGAGCGCGCTCATAACGGCCGACATCCTTGCGCCCGGCGCGCTCGAGGCCGACGCCGGAACGGCGAAGCTCGTCGAGGGCCCGCGCGGCCCGGCGGGGGCGGTGTACACGCCGAGCGTCACGGACGGGCTGCTCTCCTGGACGAACGACGGCGGGCTCGAAAACCCGGCCCCGGCCGACATCCGCGGGCCCAAGGGCGACAAGGGCGACCCGGGCGAGGCCGGCCCTCCCGGCGCGGACGGGGCGGACGGGGCTCCCGGCACCGGCCTCGCCGTGCTGGGGCAGTACGATTCCGCCGAGGCCCTCGCGGCCGCGGTCACGGACCCCGCCCTCGGCGACAACTACTACGTCGGCGAGAGCGCGCCCTTCGACATCTACACCTGGACGAAGGTGGGCGGCGCGCCCCAGTGGGTGAACGGCGGGGCGCTGCAGGGCGCGCCGGGCGGCTACTACCTCCCCGCCGTGGACGCCGAGGGCAACCTCAGCTGGACGGCGAGCGAGAGCGGCATGGACCCCGCGCCCGGGGCCAATATCCGCGGCCCGGCCGGCCCGGCCGGAGCGAATGGAGCGAACGGAGCGGACGGAGCGCCCGGCGCGGACGGCGCGCCCGCCACAATAAACGGCGTCAACGCGCTGAGCATCGAGGCGGGGGACAACGTCACGCTCGAGCAGTCCGGCTCCACGCTCACCATAAGCGCCGCCGGGGCGAACGCCCTCGTCGTGACCATATCGGGCGCGGAGGGCGCGCTCGCCGCCGACAAGACGAACGCCGAGATATGGGCGGCCTATCAGGCGGGGACGCCGATGTACGCGATATGGAACGGCACGGTGCTCACGCCCGTGCAGGTGGAATCCGACTGGGCGCTCTTCGGCTACGACCTCCCGCCCATGAGCGGCTCCGTGACCATAAGCGAAAACGGCGGCGCGGCGCAGGTGCTCGGCGAGACGGGGCAGCTCTCCGCCTCGCAGGTGAGCTTCGACCCGACGGACTTCGGCATGGAGTCTACGAACGTGCAGGACGCCTTCTACGAGCTCATGTACCTGCTGGGGCTGCTGTGAATATGATGGAACGGGAGGAGGAAAGAGATTGAAGCTGGGAATTGACGTCTCCAAGTGGCAGGGGACTATCGACTGGGAGCGCGTGAAGGCCGCGGGGATAGAGTTCGCGATGCTGCGCGCGGGCTACGGGGCCGGGAATATCGACCCGCAGTTCGAGCGCAGCGCGAAGGAGTGTACGAGGCTCGGCATACCCTTCGGGGTCTACTGGTTCTCCTACGCCTACACGCCGGAGATGGCGAGGCGCGAGGCGGAGTACTGCGCCGAGGCGGTGCGCGGCTATTCCCTCGCCTACCCCGCCGCCTGGGACTTTGAGTATGACAGCGTCGACTTCGCGCTCGAGCGGGGCGTCGCGGTGACGAAGGAGCTCGCGAGCGCGATGGCGAGGGAGTTCTGCGGCGAGATACGCCGCCGCGGGCTCTACCCCATGCTCTACGCGAACCCGAACTATCTCGCGCAGTACTTCGACGGCGATCTGCCCGAAGAGGTGGACATTTGGCTCGCGAAGTGGCCGCGCGACCCCGACCCCGCCGTGGAGCCCGAGCTCTCGGGCGGGATGTGGCAGTACTCCTCCTCCGGGCAGGTGGAGGGGATATCCGGACGGGTGGATCTCGACGCGGCATACAGGGACTACCCGGCCATTACGGCGGGAGGCGGGAATATGGACGGTTACGCCGCCGAGGCCGAAAAGGCGCGCGAATGGGTCATGGAGCGGGGCATCTCCGACGGGGAGAGGCCGCTCGACAAGGTCACGAGAGAGGAACTCTGGGTAATGCTTTACCGAATGGAGGGAGATACTAATGATAAACTGGCGGGTACGCTTCGCGAATAAGAGCTTCTGGCTGAGCTTTATACCGGCTCTGCTGCTGCTCGTACAGGTCGTGGCGGCGCTCTTCGGCTTCGAGCTGGAGCTGGAGGGCGCGGCGGCCAGGCTGCTGGACGTGGTCAACGCGCTCTTCGCCGTGCTGGCGCTGCTCGGCGTCGTAAACGACCCCACGACCGCCGGGGCGGCGGACAGCGAGCGGGCCATGGGCTACGAAAGGCCCGCGGAGGGCGGAAAATGACGGAATGGGGCGTCGTGGGCGTGCTTATCGCCCTCGCGGGCTTCGCGGCGACGGTTGTGACGCCCCTCATCAGGCTCAACACCACCATGACGCGCCTCGCCGTGCTGGTGGAGGAGCTTTCGGACAAGCTCGCCGCGCTCGAGCGCGAGGCCTCCGCCGTCCGCGCCGGGCTCAGCGGGCATGAGACGAGACTTGCAATACTGGAGATGGGAGGCAGGACAAATGGCGTCGTACGACCCGAACACTGACTATTCCGACCTTATCGCCGCGGAGGCGGCGAAGGGCGTGAACGCGAACCGGCAGCTGCTCGCGCAGCTCGAGGCCAGCCGCAACGCGAAAATCGCCGCCGAGCGGCTGCCATACGCTCAGACGGCGGTATACACCTCGGAGCTGGGCCGGCCTCTGGGCTACTATGAGGCCACGGACCGCTCCGACTACATAAACGAGATTTACGACACTGCCCGGGAGCAGGCCCTCTCCGCCCTCGAGAGCGCGTACGAGAGCGCGCTCGGCGGCTATGACGCGGCGAAGGCGGCCGTCCCGGGCACGTACCGCGCGGCGCGCAACGCCGCGGCGGGCCAGGCCGCGCTCACGAGGCAGAGCGTCAACGAGCAGTTCGCCGCCTCGGGCCTCAATTCCGGCGCGGCCGGACAGGCCAGGCTCAGCCTCGCCGTCGCCGCGCAGAACGCGCTCAGCAGCCTCAGCGCCGAGGAGGCCGAGACGCTCAGCGCCATCGAGCTCGAGCGCGCCGGCGCAGAGGCGAAGTACCGCGCCGCCGTGGCGGAGGCCATAGCCTCCAGCGAGCTCGAGCGCGCTTCCGCTCTTTACGACGAGGCCGTGCGCGTCGAGAACAGCTACCGGGCCTATTCCGAGGAGCTGCTCGCGGCCTGGGGCCTCGGCCTCACGGGCGCGCCGCTCGCGGATTCAGGCGCCGCCTCCGGAGGCGGGGGCGGCTACCGCACTGCCGCGCGGGAGCCGCGGGAGGAGGAGAAGGACGGCGCCTCCGCGCCGAAGACGAGCGACGCCGCGCTGCTGCGCGACCAGCTCGGGCGCATCCCCGGCCTCACCGGCGAAAACCGCGCCGCCATGGTGCGCGACTACTACGCCAACGGCAGGATAAGCTACGACGAGATGCAGGAGCTCCTGGCCGCCCTATAGCCTCATGAGCCGGGCTGTGCCCGGTGACAATGCGGGCTCATGGGCGGCGGCCAAGCTGTAATCTCATGAGCTACCCGGCGGGTCGTAAATCACCGTGTTGCGGACAAGGCCGGGAAGATACCAGATGCGCCTGACATCGCAAGCGGAGAAGGGCTCGAGCTTCGTCCAGCTGTGGTCCGTGAGGAAGTTGAGCCGCAGCGTGCCGTCCGGCTGCGGGCCGAACTTGTCCCGGTGCAGCCGCCACGGCCAGAGCGGCGAAGCGCTGTGCGGCTCGAGCGGGGTGGAGAGGGAGGGCACGACGGAAATCTGCCTCTTCCCGACGCGGCGCAGCTCGCCGGCAACCTTGCATAGCTTCTCCAGCGGCTCAATGTGCTCGAGCAGGCCCACGGTTATCACAAGGTCGAATTCGCCGTCCTCGAACGGCAGCTCCGCCGCGTCGGCGCGGACAAAGCTCACGTCCTCCCAGGGCAGGGCGCGCTCCAATATGTCGGCCGCCCACAGCTCATAGCCCCGGCCCGTCAGGAATTG
>DVKN01000064.1 GCA_018716005.1 Candidatus Scatomorpha stercoravium | reverse complement strand
ACTTCAACGTGGAGATAGACATGGAGGCCCTCGACAAGCTGGCCGTGCGCAAATACGAGGCGCGGCGCAACATCACCTCCTACGTCATGCCCGACGGGCGCGAGCTCTTCGTCCTCGGCGAGGGCAGGCTTGTGAACCTCGCCTGCGGCGACGGGCACCCGGCGGAGATAATGGACATGAGCTTCGCCATCCAGGCCCTGAGCGCGGAATACCTCGCCAAGAACCGCGGCAGCCTCGGCTGCGAGCCGCTGCGCGTGCCCCGCGAGATTGACGGCGCCGTCGCGAGAAGGAAGCTCAGGAGCCTCGGCGTCGAGATAGACGAGCTGAGCGAGGGGCAGAGGGACTACCTGGGAATTTGATATTTTCGGCCGCGCCCGACTGGGAGGCGGCAGGAGGGCGGTGATTTTTTGGAAGAGCGCAACTATGAGCAGCGGCGCGAAAAGCTGCTGGAGCTTTTGGAGAGCCGCCGGCTCAAATCCCTCCAGAACGAGCTGGAGGACATGAACGAGTTCGACATCGCCGAGTTCCTGACGGAGCTGGGCGAGGAGGACAAGCAGAAGATGGCGATGGTCTTCCGCCTTTTGAGCAAGGGCCAGGGCGCGGAGGTCTTCGCGGAGCTGGACGCGCCGGAGCAGCAGGAGATAATCGGCTCCATCACGGATAAGGAGCTCGGCTATATCATCGAGGAGATGTATGTCGACGACGCCGTCGACATGATGGAGGAGCTGCCCGCAAACATCGTCAAGCGCGTCATGCGCACCGCCACGCCCGAGACGCGGGCGCTCATAAACCAGTATCTCAAATATCCCGAGAACTCCGCCGGCAGCATCATGACGGCCGAGTTCGTCGACCTCAAGAAATACATGAACGTGCGCGAGAGCATCGCGCGCATACGCCGCGTCGGCGAGGACAAGGAGACCATCTACGTCTGCTACGTCACGAACGCGCACCGCAAGCTCGAGGGCGTCGTCACGGTCAAGGACCTGCTCCTCTCCGACGACGACGCGGCTATCGAGGACATAATGGACCGGAACGTCATCTTCGTGCGCACGACGGACGACCGCAGCGAGGCCGCCGAACGCATCTCGGACTACGACCTGCTCGCCATACCCGTGGTGGACAGGGAGGACCGCCTCGTCGGCATAGTCACCGTCGACGACGTCATCGACGTCATAGAGGAGGAGGCTACGGAGGACTTCGACCTCATGGCCGGCGTCGCGCCCTCGGATACGCCCTACTCCCGCGCGGGCGTGGTCGAGCTCTTCAAGCGCCGCGTGCCCTGGCTGATGTTCCTCATGCTCTCGGCCACCTTCACGAGCATGATAATCACCCACTTCGAGGACGCGCTCGCGAAGTTCGCCGTCCTCACCGGCTTCATCCCCATGCTCATGGGCACGGGCGGCAACTCCGGCTCGCAGAGCTCCACCGCCGTCATACGAAGCCTGTCCATAGGCGACACGGAGCCGGGCGACATCGCCGGCGTCATCTGGAAGGAGCTGCGCGTGGCCGTGCTCAGCGGCGTCTGCCTCGCCGCGGTCAACTTTGTGAAGATGCTGCTCGTCGACCGCCTGCTGCTCTCGAACCCGGAGGTCACGGTGCTCGTGGCGCTCACGGTCAGCGTGACGATAGTCTTCGTCGTCATGTTCGCCAAGTGCGTGGGCTGCACGCTGCCCATGCTGGCCGAGAAGATAGGCATAGACCCCGCCGTGATGGCGAGCCCGCTCATAAGCACCATCACCGACGCCGTCAGCCTGCTCATATACTTCGCGCTCTCAACGCTCATACTGCATATCTAGTATTAACCCCCGGCGCGCAGCCGTGCCGGGGGCGTTCTATGGAATAGAGGTGTTCAACTTGGACATGACCCCCGTGCTCACCCAGATGGGCATCCTGGTCTTCATCATGGCCGTCGGCTTCCTGTGCACGAAGCTCGGCGTAACGGGGCCCGAGTTTACCCGCTCGGGCTCGAAGGTCGTCATAAACGTCCTGCTCGTCTTCACCATACTCGACTCCGTCACCTCGGCGGACATGGAGCTCTCCTTCGCCGACGTGGGCATAGACCTCGCGGCCTACTTCGCCATGATACTCATCGCCGCCCTCATGGGCTGGCTGACGTCGAAGCTCATCCGCGCCGGGCGCGACCGCGCCGGCATCGCCGCCTTCTCCGCCTGCTACTCCAACACCGTCTTCGTCGGCTTCCCCGTGGTGGAGTCCATCTTCGGCGCGGAGGGCATCCTCGTCGCGACTATCTCGAACATACCCTTCAACCTGCTCATCTACACCCTCGGCGTCGTCATGATGAACGGCAGCGCGCGCGGCATGAGCGCGAAGAACGCCATCACCCCGCCGCTTGTGGCCACGATTATCGCCGTCGGCTTCTTCATGACCGGCTGGCAGCTCCCGGAGCCTGTGGTCAAGTGCTTCGACATCATAAGCGGCGGCACCGTCCCCGTGAGCATGCTCGTCGTCGGCGCCTCGCTCGGCTCCATCTCCGTCCGGGAGGCGCTCAGCGACTGGCGCGTCTACGCCGTCAGCTTCGTGAGGCTCATCGCCGCCCCCGCCGTCACCTGGCTCGCGCTGCGGCCCTTCATCCACGACGAGATGCTCCTCGGCGTCACCGTCATCCTCGCCGCCTGCCCCACCGCCATGCTCGCCACCGCCCTCGCCATACGCGGCGGGAAGGACGAGGCCTACGCCAGCCAGTGCGTCTTCGTGAGCACCGTGCTCAGCGCGGCGACCATGCCGCTCATGATTTGGCTGCTCCTATAAAACTGCTGCAAATCCACCGGCCCGCGTCCGGTGGATTTTTGCGCTTTTGAGGCAGCGAAAACGCTTGTAATCGGCGGGGCGCTGGATTATAATATTTCAGTTATTTTTATTTTCGGGGAGGCCGGGAAAATGGCAGAAAAGGTTGATTTCGCGCTCTGGCCGCGCAGGGAGATATACGAGTTCTTCGCGCCCATGTCCGACCCCTTCTATTCGCTCACCTTCCCGGTAGACGTGACGCGCCTGCGCCGGAAGTGCCGTGAGGAGGCGCTGAGCTTCTACCTCGCCCTCGCCTTCGGCGTCACGAAGGCCATGGAGAGCGTGGACGCCTTCCATTATAAAATACGCGGCGGGGAAATTTACCGCGTGGAGCGGCTCGTCCCGAGCTTCACCGACCTCACGCCGGGCAGCGAGCTCTTCCGCATAGTCACCGTGGACGCGGGGGACGACATGGCGGACTTCTGCCGCCGCGGCAAGGCCGCGAGCGAGGCGCAGCGCTGCTTCATCACGCCCTGCCGCTGGGAGCCGGACAGCCTCGTGTATTTCTCCTGCCTGCCCTGGTTCCCCGTGAGCGCCTTCAAGAACGAGCGCGACGCCAATCCCGAGGACTCCGTGCCCCGCGCGACCTGGGGCCGCTGGCGCGAGGAGGGGGAGCGCACGATCCTCGACTTGAGCCTCGAGCTCAACCACTGCCTCCTCGACGGCGTCCACGCCGGGA
>DVKN01000063.1 GCA_018716005.1 Candidatus Scatomorpha stercoravium | reverse complement strand
CCCGCCGAGGTCGCGGGTGACGAGGCGGCCTTCGGAGAGCAGGGCGAGGACGGCGGACTCTATCCGGCCGGCGGCGGAGGCCTCGCCGAGGTGGCGGAGCATCATGACCGCGGAGAGGATGAGCGCGGTGGGGTTCGCGTCGTTTTTCCCGGCATGTTTGGGCGCGCTGCCGTGGACGGCCTCGAAGATCGCGGCCCCTTTGCCTATATTCGCGCTGGGGGCGAGGCCGAGGCCGCCGGTGAGGCCGGCGCAGAGGTCGCTCACTATGTCGCCGTAGAGGTTCGGCAGCACGAGCACGTCGAAGTCCTCGGGGCGCTGCACGAGCTGCATGCAGCAGGCGTCGACAATCCTGTCCTCGAACTCTATCTGCGGGTAGTCCGCGGCGACGGCGCGGCAGGTATCCAGGAAGAGGCCGTCGGTGCACTTCATGATGTTCGCCTTGTGTACGCAGGTGACCTTCCCGCGGCCGTTATTGACGGCGTAGTCGAAGGCGTAGCGCGCTATGCGCTCGCTGCCGGCGCGGGTGATGAGCTTTATGCTCTCGGCGGCGGAGTCGCCTATCATGTGCTCTATGCCGGCGTAGAGGTCCTCGGTGTTCTCGCGCACGACCACGAGGTCGACGTTGTCATAGCGGCCGGGGACGCCCTTTATCGTGCGGGCGGGGCGGACGTTCGCGTAGAGGTCGAACTCCTTGCGCAGAGCGACGTTGACGCTGCGGAAGCCGCAGCCGACGGGCGTGGTGATGGGGCCCTTGAGGGCCGTGCCGTCGGCGCGGACGGAGTCCAGGACGCGCTGGGGGAGGGGCGTGCCGTACTTCTCCATCTGGCTCTCCCCGGCGTCGACGGTGTGCCAGTTTATCCCGGCGCCCGAGGCGTCCACCACGCGCCTGGCGGCGAGGGCGACCTCCGGGCCTATCCCGTCGCCGGGTATGAGGGTTACGTTGTAAGCCATGTTCAGTCCTCCCTATGCTCGCGGGTGTAGTTGAGCAGGCCGCCCGCGAGGAGGATGTCCCGCTGGCGCGGCGTGATATCGAGCTTCATTCCGGCGGGCCTGCCGTTGATTTTCACGACGACTGGCGCCCCTTCCGCGGCGGCGGCAATCTGAGCGGGGGCGTCCTCAATCTCGACGGAGCAGCCCTCGCAGGCGGCGTCATAATCGGCATCGTCGGTGAACTCGAGGGGCAGGATGCCGTTATTCATGAGGTTCGCGCGGTGTATGCGGGCGAAGCTCTTGGCCAGCACGGCCTTTACGCCGAGATAGAGCGGGGCGAGGGCGGCGTGCTCGCGGCTGGAGCCCTGGCCGTAATTCTCCCCGGCGACGATGAAGCCGCCGCCCTTTTCCAGGGCCCGGGCCGCGAAGCCCTCGTCGCAGGGCGCGAGGCAGAAGTTCGCGAGGAAGGGCACGTTCGAGCGGAAGGGGAGGAGCTTCGCGTTCGAGGGCATGATGTGGTCGGTGGTGATGTTGTCGCCGAGCTTTATGAGCGCCTCGCCGGAGAGCGTCCCGGCCGGCGCGGAGGCCCTGGGGAAGGGCTTTATGTTCGGCCCGCGCACGACCTCGATGCCGCCCCCGTCGGCGGGGGGCGCTATGAGCATCCCGTCGTCTATGGTGAAGCGCTCGGGCACGTCGTAAGGCGGCTCCGCGCCGTAGGTCTCGGGGTCGGTGAGGACGCCGGTGACGGCGCTGACGGCGGCGGTCTCGGGGCTCACGAGGTAGACGCTCGCGCTGGGCGTCCCGCTGCGGCCGTAGAAGTTGCGGTTGAAGGTGCGCAGGCTGACGGCGTTCGTGGCCGGGGCCTGGCCCATGCCTATGCAGGGCCCGCAGGCGCATTCGAGCACGCGCGCGCCGGCGGCCACGAGCTTCGCGAGCGCGCCGTTCATGGCGAGGGCCTTGAGCACCTGCCGGGAGCCGGGGGAGATGGTGAGGCTGACGTCCGGGGCCACGTGGCGGCCGTCGAGTATGCCCGCGACGCGCATGAGGTCGCAGAAGCTCGAGTTCGTGCAGCTGCCTATGCAGACCTGGTCGACCTTTATGCCCGCTATCTCGGCCACGGGCGCGACGTTGTCGGGCGAATGGTGCTGCGCGGCCATGGGATGGAGGGAGGAGAGGTCAATCTCCACCTCCTCGTCGTATACGGCGTCGGCGTCGGCGCAGAGGGGCGACCAGTCGGCCTCGCGGCCGCGGGCGGCGAGGAACTCATAGGTCCGCTCGTCGCTGGGGAAGACGGTGGTAGTCGCGCCGAGCTCCGCGCCCATATTGGCTATCGTGGCGCGCTCGGGGACGGAGAGGGTCTTTACGCCCGGGCCCGCGTACTCGATTATCTTCCCCACGCCGCCCTTCACGCTCATGCGGCGCAGCAGCTCGAGTATGACGTCCTTCGCGGCGACCATCTTATTGAGCTCGCCCGTGAGATAGACGCGGCAGACCCTCGGCATGGCGAGGTAATAGGCCCCGCCGCCCATGGCGACGGCCACGTCCAGGCCGCCCGCGCCTATGGCGAGCATACCGGCCGCGCCGCAGGTGGGGGTATGGCTGTCCGAGCCGAGCAGCGTCTGGCCGGGGACGGAGAAGCGCTCGAGCTGCACCTGGTGGCATATGCCGTTGCCGGGGCGGGAGAACCAGATGCCGTGCTTCGCGGCGACGGTGCGGATATATTTGTGGTCGTCGGCGTTCTCGCTGCCGGACTGGAGCATATTGTGGTCGATGTAAGCGACGGAGCGCTTTGTCTTCACGCGGTCTATGCCCATGGCCTCGAACTGGAGGTAGGCCATCGTGCCCGTCGAGTCCTGCGTCAGGGTCTGGTCTATGCGTATGGCTATCTCGCCGCCCGGGGTCATGTCCCCGTGGACGAGGTGGGATTTTATGAGCTTCTGGGCTATGTTCATGCTTCCTGCGCCTCCATGTATTTCTCGTATTCGCGCTCGAGCTCGGCGTCGCCTATATTTGTGACGCGGCCCGATTCATACTGCGCGTCCACCCAGTCCCGGAGATGGGCGACGGCGGCGTCCTGCTTCGATACCTCGCGTCCGAGGCGATGGCTGAGCCAGACGGCTATGCCGGCCGCGCCCGAGTTGCGGGAGATGCCGACGCGGGGCGGGCTCCTGAGTATCTTCGCGGTGTCGAAGATATTGTATATCTCCTCGTCCTTCAGAAGCCCGTCGGCGTGGATGCCGGCCTGGGTGGTATTGAAGCTCTCGCCGACGAAGGGCGTGTTCGGCGGGATGCGGTAGCCTATGACCCGCTCGTAGTAGTCGGCGATGTCGCGTATGGCGGTCGTATCCATGCCGTCGAGGGTGCCGCGTATCTGGGCGTACTCCATGACCATGGCCTCGAGCGGGGTGTTGCCCGTGCGCTCGCCTATGCCGAGCAGGGAGCAGTTGACGCCCGCCGCGCCGTAGAGCCAGGCTGTGCCGGAGTTCGCGACGGCCTTGTAGAAGTCGTTGTGCCCGTGCCATTCCAGCTCCTCCGCCTCGAAGCCGCCGTAGTTGCGCAGGCCGTAGATTATCCCGGCGACGGAGCGCGGCATGCTCGCGCCCGGATAGGGCACGCCGTAGCCCATCGTGTCGCAGGCGCGTATCTTGATAGGTATGCCGCTCTCGGCGGCGAGGTCGTGTATCTCATGCGCGAAGGGCACGACGAAGCCGTAGAAATCGGCGCGGGTGATGTCCTCGAAGTGGCAGCGCGGGTGTATGCCCGCCGAGAGCGCGTCCTTTATGACGCCGAGGTACATATCCGCGGCCTGGCGGCGGGTCATGCGGAGCTTCTTATATATGTGGTAGTCCGAGCAGCTCACCAGTATGCCGCACTCGCGCAGGCCCAGCGAGCGGGCGAGGGCGAAGTCCT
Source organism: Candidatus Scatomorpha stercoravium (assembly GCA_018716005.1). Lineage (GTDB taxonomy): Bacteria > Bacillota > Clostridia > Oscillospirales > Oscillospiraceae > Scatomorpha > Scatomorpha stercoravium. The sequence goes on along the minus strand of DVKN01000063.1, from coordinate 479 downwards.
CCTTCTTCGCGCGGATCCAGCCGGTTATCTCGGGGAACTCATAGCCCAGCTCGCGGCACATATCCAGCGCCTTGCGGTCGCGCTCGCTGTAGAGGAAGAACTCCGTCTGGCGGATTATCCCCTTCGGCCCGCCGAGGCGGTGCAGGAGCTTGAAGAGCTCGAGAATCTGCCCGGGCTCGTAGGGTGCGCGGCTCTGCTGGCCGTCGCGGAAGGTCGTGTCCGTTATCCAGATATGCTCCGGCGGGTTCGCCGGCATGAGGCGGAAGTTGAAGGTGCACTTCGGCACCTCCTCGTAGGGGAACATATCCCGGTAGAGGTTCGCCGCCTCCCTGTCCTGGAGCGTGTATTTGTACTCGCACTCCATGAGGACGTTCTTTTTGTCGTTGAACGCTATCATGCCGCCGCCTCCCTGCGCGTTGTTCTATGGGCGATATTATACGCCGGTAAAATGAAATACGCAAGAGGCAATTTTGCAAATT
>DVKN01000062.1 GCA_018716005.1 Candidatus Scatomorpha stercoravium | reverse complement strand
GCTGCTCGAGAGCGTGCGCCGCGACATAGGCGAGGCCTCGCCCGAGCCCAGGCAGAAGAGCGCCCCGGCCCGAGCGAAGGCGGCGGATGCGCCGGCAGAAAGCGCGCCCGCCCCGAAGGCGCAGAACGAGGCCTCTCCCGCCCCGAGCGCGCCCAGGCGCGCCCAGGCCCAGCAGATAAGCCAGCCGCGCCCGCAGGGCGCGCGCCGCGCCCCGGACGCCGCCAGCGCCGCGCAGCGTCCCGCCCGGGCCGCCGTGGAGACGCCCGAGCGTCCCGCGCCCGCCAATCGCGAGCGGCCCATGCCGCCCGAGCGCGAGCGCATCAGGGTCGTGCACCCCGAGGAGGAGCCGCGCGAGCGCAAGAGCCGCTTCGGCCTCGCCTTCGCCATATACGCCATAGTCCTGCTGCTGGTGCTCGCCGCCGGCTGCGTCGTGCTGTGGTTCTATCTCGACGCCTATGAGGCCACCCTGCCCGGGCACGTCATGGACGAGTTCACCGAGCTCGCCGACGAGGCCTACTGGTCGGACGCGCTCGAGGGCGCGTTCACCGTGGGCGAGACGCCCTTCGAGGACCGTGACGAGCTCCTGGAGGAGCTCTGCATGTCCGTGCTGCGCTCGAATCCCCTCGAGTACCGCGAGGACGAGGGCTACTCGGCGGACAACATGGTCTACCTCGTCTCCGCCGGCGGCAGGGACGTCTGCCGCGTCACACTCGACGAGGTGACGGAGAACGGCAACGCCGGCTTCGGCTTCACCTATCTCGCCGTCACGCGCGTCGAGCTGCTCGCGAGCTTCACCGCGCCCGAGCAGTATGAGATTGACATCACCGCCCCCGCGGACGCGGCCGTATACGTGAACGGCGTCCTCGTGACGCCCGATTACGCCGTCTCCGCCGGGGAGATAACGGCCGAGGGCCTCGGCGAGCTCGAGGAGGGCCTCGCGGACGAGCTCTTCACCGCCTATCACATCGGCGGGCTCTACGCCCCCGTCGAGGTCTCCGCCGCCGGGGCCGACGGCAGCGCGCTCGCCGCCGAGGGCGAGGCCGAGGACAACGCCGTCGCCTTCTCGCTCGGCGAGGGCACGCTCGACTACCGCATCCTCGTCCCCGAGGGCGCGTCCGTCAGCGTCAACGGCGTCGAGCTCGACGAGAGCTACGACACCGGCGACACCATAGTCCCCGCCTTCCTGGACGGCTTCGGGATATACGGGACCCTGCCCGAGCTGGAGCTCTGGCTGGTCGAGGGCCTCCACGTCGAGCCCGAGATTACCGTCACCGCCGCGGGCGGGGAGATGGGCGAGCCCATCACCGACGGCAGCGAGCTCGTCTACCTCAGCGGCGCGGACAGCGCCACCGAATCCGCCCACCGCGAGGAGGCCGCGGCCTTCGCCAACGCCTATGTCGATTATCTGAGCGGCGAGGCCGCCGCCGACGCGGATTACACCGCCCTCCAGGGCAAGGTCCTCGACGGCAGCGCGCTCGAGACCGCGCTCAGCGAGCTCCACGACGCCTACGAGGCCGACGGCCGCACCGTCGAGCACGTCTACGTCCGCAGCGGCAGCTTCGTCTCCATCGGCGCCACCTGCTACGTCTGCACCGTCGACGTCGACTACGCCCCCGCCGAAGACGCCGCCGAGGACGCCGAAGGCGAGCGCGTGAGCTACACCGCAGTCTTCGTAATGTACGGCGGCATCTGGCAAGCCGCCGCCGTCACCTGCTGAGCGGCAAGCTGAATATTCCCAACCGGGGCCCTTCCCACCAAGGAAGGGCCCCGGTTTTTATAAAAGCGCCGCCCGGCATTTTTCATAATGCCGGGCGGCTGATTTCGTATATACGCCCCCCTCACAGGGCCAGCACTATTATGTACGGGATGCCGGCTGGGGGGAGGCTGAGGGCCAGGGCGGCCAGGGCGCTGCGGACGCCGCGGCCGGCGGCTTCCCAGGCGGCGAGCTTCGCGCCGAGCTTGCCGGCGGTGGGGAGCAGGCGCACGAGGGCGATGAAGGCGACGCAGACGGCGCTTATGAGGCCGAAGACGCTGGGCGCGGTGTTGCTGCCGCCGTCGGCGGCGACGGTGCCGAACATGGCCCCGCTGCCCGCGCCGATGGCCATCGCGGCGAGGAGCCACAGCGCGCCGTAGAGGCGCAGCCGCCTGAAGTCCTCCGCGGGCGGCACGGCCCAGAGCGTGGTGGGCTTTTTCTGCCGCGCGGGCTCGGGCGCGGCGCTCCCGGCCCCGTCCTCGGGCCTGAAATCGGTATTGTCTGCCATAGGCTTCCTCCAATTTTCCATGCTTCATAAAAAGCGCCCCGGGAGGCTCCCCGGGGCGCGCGGGTGGGGCTTATCTCTTGCCCTTGTCGTAGGGTATGCCTTCGGCCTTGGGAGCGCGGGAGCTCTTGGAGGTGAAGGCGAGGACGATAAGGGTGATGAGGTAGGGCAGCATACGGTAGAAGTGGGCGGAGAGGCCCAGCTCGTTGAAGATGAATACGCCGCCAATGTTGATGCTCGAGTAGCTCGAGGCGATGCACTTGAAGAGGCCGAAGAGCAGCGAGGCCCCGGCTATGTTGAGCGGCTTCCAGTTGCCGAATATCATGACCGCAAGGGCGAGGAAGCCGTAGCCCGCGACGTCGCCCGTAGCCATGCAGTTCGAGGTGGTCAGCGCGTAGACGAAGCCGCCCATGCCAGCCAGCGCGCCGGATATGGTCGTGCCGGCGTAGCGCATTTTGTAGACGTTGATGCCCAGCGAGTCCGCCGCCTGGGGATTCTCGCCGCAGGCGCGCAGCCTGAGGCCGAAGCGCGTCTTGTAGAGGATGATGCTGAGGATGACGAAGAGCAGGATGCAGACGTAGGTGGCGAGGTAGGTCTTGTCCACGAAGGTGGAGCCGAGGAAGCCCATGTCCTCCGTGCGCCCGTAGCCGAACATGGCCTTTTTAATCATGAACCAGCTCGCGGAGTCGCCGCTGGCCATCTGCAGGGTGTTCTGGTTGGCGATGATGCGGATAAGGAAGAGCACCAGCGCGGGGGCCAGGAGGTTCAGGGCCGTGCCGCCTATGGTCTGGTCGGCGCGCAGGTTTACGGAGGCGAAGCTCAAAAGCAGCGAGAATATCGCGCCCATGACCGCCGCGGCCAGCATGGCCAGCAGCTCGAGGCCCTGGAGGGCGAGGTAGTTGTCCGCTGCCTTGGCGGCTTCAAAGAACTCCGTCTGCTGCACGATGTTGACGAAGAGCACGCCTATGAACGCGCCGAATATCATAATACCTTCGAGCGCGAGGTTGATGATGCCGCTGCGCTCGGCGAAGACGCCCGCGAGCGCGACTATCATCAGCGGGATGGCGTATATGAGCGTCTGCTGAATGAGGAATGTCATTTCGCCTCGCCTCCCTTCTCAGCTTTCGCGTCCTCCGGCGGAGCTTCCGCCTTTACCTCCGCGGCCGGGGCGGCCTTGGCCTTTTTGTGCTTTTTGCCGCCGGAGATGAGCATCTTTATGACCAGCGAGAAGGCGCTCAGGTACACGATGGTGGCAATGACGACGTCGGTGATGTACTCGTTGAAGGGCGTGAGCGCGGTGAGCTGCGTGCCCGCGACGTCGAGCATGGACATGAATATGCCGGTGAAGATAACGCCTATCGGGTTGCAGGCCGCGAGCAGGGCGACGGGGATGCCGTTGAAGCCCGTGTCGGGCAGGCTCTGATAGGTCTGCCAGGCGAACTCGGTGTTGCCGGAGAGGTAGTAGAGCGCGGCGCCGCCGGCGGAGAGCGCGCCCGCTATCGCCATGGAGAGGACGATGTTGCGCTTGTCCCTGATGCCGGCGTAGCGCGCGGCGTGGCGGTTCGAGCCGCAGGCCTTGAGCTGGTAGCCCAGCGTCGTCTTGGTCATGAGTATGTACATGAGCACCGCGATAAGAATCGCGACTATGATGCCGCCGTTGACCTGCGAGCCGGGGAAGATGGCGTCAAGGCCCATCTTGCTCGTGGCGACGTCGTTGAAGGTGGTCTTGTAGATGTAGCCGCTCTTGGTGCTCTCGACGAGGTTCTTGAAGTTGCTCTCCTCGAAGGCCCAGGTGACAACGTTCGCGGCTATCCAGTTCGTCATGATGCTCGCGAGGACCTCGTTGATGTTGAGGTAGGCCTTGACGAGGCCGGGGATGGCGCCCCAGACCGCGCCCGCGGCCATGCCGCCGAGGAAGGCGATAATCCAGATTATCGCGGGGGGCACGGTTTCGCTCGGGATGCCCAGCGCGAGCATGAGGCTCGCCATGGTGCCCATGAGGTACTGGCCGGGCGCGCCGATGTTGAAGAGGCCTGTCTTGTACGCCACGGCGACGGAGAGGCCCGTCATGATGAGCGGAGTGGCGCGGAAGAGCATATTGCCTATGCTCGTCGGGTTAAAGCCGAAGGCGAGCGCGCCGGAGGCGTCGCGGCCCGTGGAGAGTATGCCGAAGAGCACGAGGCGTATGCCGTCCCAGGTGCTGGCGCCGGAGATGTTGGCGCTCGCGGCGCCGACTATGAGCACTATGATGCTGCCGACGGCGAGGCCGATGATTATCGAGAGCACGGAGGCGAGCACGGTGCGCGTGCCGTCCTTGCGGTATATCTCGCCCAGACGTTCTTTCATGCCGTGGCCTCCTTCCCCTGCCGCTTCGCGCCGGCCATGTAGAGGCCGAGCTCCTGGGCGGTGGTAGTCTTCGGGTCGAGCTCGCCGACAATCTCGCCCTCGTACATGACGAGGATGCGGTCGGAGAGGCTCATGACCTCCTCGAGCTCGAGCGAGACGAGCAGGACGGCCTGCCCCGCGTCGCGCTCGGCGACGAG
>DVKN01000061.1 GCA_018716005.1 Candidatus Scatomorpha stercoravium | reverse complement strand
TATGCTCGGCGGCGGCGCGGTGAAGTGGTACAGGGACGGCGGCGTTTACCGCGCAGGCAGCACCCTGATACCGAGCGTCGATCGCAGCGCCCCGCGCTACGGCGATCCGGACGCGGATAAAAATCCGGTCAAGGTGAACAACAGCGACGGGAGCCTCGCCCTCAAGGCCATAGCGGGCGAGGACGCCAAGGAGCTCGCGAAGCACGAGGCGACGCTCGTCATAAGCGGCAACACCGCCAGCCACGGCGGCGGCATCGGCGCGAACGGCGGCGTTATCATCGGCGAACCCGGCGATACCCAGCTTTCCGTAAACAAGGAATGGGCCGGCGACAAGGGACAGGAGCGCCCTGAGTCCACTGTCGTCGAGCTGCTCAACGGCGGGTATGTCATTGACAGCGCCGTGCTGAACGCGGAAAACAACTGGAGCTATACCTTCACCGGCCTGCCCGCGGGCGGCGATTACAGCGTCCGCGAGGCGGAAAAATCCCGGGCTACGAGTCCAAGGTGAGCGGCGACGCGGAGAACGGCTTCACCATAACGAACACCTGGGCCGGCGGCGACGAGCCCGAGGAGCCCGGCGAGGTCAGCATCAGCGTCGAGAAGGTCTGGCGCGGCGGAGGCTTCATGGACCGCCCGCGCTCCGTAAACGTCGTGCTGCTGCGCGACGGCGAGTTCTTCGGCGCGGTTGAGCTCAGCCGCGAGAACGGCTGGAAGCATACCTTCACCGGCCTGCCCGCCGCGGACGAGGACGGGCACGAATATGAGTACAGCGTCGTCGAGGCGCCCGTGGACGGCTATGAGTCCGAGGTGAGCGGCAGCGCCGAGGAGGGCTTCGTAATAACCAACACGCGCGTCGACGAGCCCGATTGGCCCGACTGGCCTGATTGGCCCGGGCCGGATGAGCCCGATGAGCCCGACGAACCCGACGTGCCCGAGGAACCCGACGAACCCGACGAGCCCGATGAGCCGGACGAGCCCGACGAGCCGGATACCCCCGAGGGGCCGGATGAGCCCGACGAGCCGGATACGCCCGACACGCCGGAGAATCCCGACGGCGAGAAGCTGCCCCAGACCGGGCAGCCCTGGTGGCCCGTGCTCCTGCTCTCGCTGGGCGGCGCAATAATGCTGCTGGCGGGCCTCGCCTCCAAGCGGCGCTATCGCGGCAGGCATGAAGTCTAAGGGCCTTATATGCGGAGGGCTGCTGCTTGCGGCGGCCCTTTGCCTCACGCTCTGGAACGTGCGTCAGGACAGGGCGGCGGCGCAGTCCGCGCAGAGCGCGCTGCTGGAGATGAAGAGCCGCCTCCCCGAGCCGGTCGCGGAGCCCGTGCCCGGCGCGCCGGATGAGGACGGCGGCGTCCCGGCGGAGAGCGCCGAGCCCGAGCCGCCCGCGTATGTGACCGACCCGTCTATGCCCATGCCCGTGCAGGAAATAGACGGCGAGGGGTATATCGGCATATTGCAAATCCCGGATCTCGCGCTCGAGCTGCCGATAATCGGCGAGTGGAGCTATCCGCGGCTGAGGACGGCCCCGTGCCGCTACGTCGGCTCGGCCTATACGCACGACCTCATAATCGCCGCGCACAACTACGCGAGCCATTTCGGCGGCCTCGCCTCGCTCGCGCTGGGCAGCGAGGTGATTTTCACCGACATGGACGGCAACCGCTTTATCTACGCCGTCTCCGGGACGGAGCAGCTGCCCGGCACGGCGATAGAGGAGATGGAGTCCGGCGACTGGGACCTCACGCTCTTCACCTGCACAATAGGCGGCGCGGCGCGCGTCACCGTCCGCTGCGTGCTCACGGCCGAGGAGCCGGCATAAAATAACCGCCCCGCGCGTCTGCGCGGGGCGGTTTCGCTTATTTTTTCGGTATCGCCATGCCGGTTTTCTTCAGGACGTGGCGCAGCATCAGGAGGCCGCCGGAGAGGGAGATAAGCTCGGCGATGGGGAAGCTCCACCACACGTTCCCGAGCACGCCGCTGAGGCTCAGCAGGTAGGCGGCGGGGACGAGCACCACGAGCTGGCGCGCGACGCTGATGTAGAGGCTGTACATCCCGAAGCCGAAGGCCTGGCAGGAGCTCGAGCAGATTATGCTCACGCCCGCGAGCAGGAAGCTCACGGAGATAATCCTCAGCGCGGGCCGGCCTATGGCGAGCATGGCGTCGCTCGCCTCGAAGAAGCCCAGCAGCACGCCAGGCAGGAGCTGGAATATGGCGAAGCCTATCACCATGATGCCCGTCGCGTAGATCATGGCGAGCTTTATCGTCTTGTGTATGCGCTCGGGCTTGCGCGCGCCGTAGTTGTACCCGATTATGGGCACCATGCCGTTGTTGAGGCCGAAGACGGGCATGAAGACGAAGCTCTGGAGCTTGAAGTAGACGCCGAAGACGGCGGCCGCCGTGCTCGTGAAGGCCATGAGGATGCGGTTCATGAAGAAGGTCATCACGGAGGAAATGCTGCTCATGACGATGCTCGGGATGGAAATGCGCGAGATTTCCTTCGCCGCGCGGAGGCTGGGCGGATACTTCCTCAGCGAGAGATGGAGGTCGGGATTCTTGTATTTGTTTATGAAGAAGGCGCAGACGGCGGCCAGAATCTGCCCCGCCACGGTGGCGGCGGCCGCGCCGGCGATGCCCATCTTCGGGAAGCCGAGCCAGCCGAAGATGAGTATGGGGTCGAAGATGATGTTGAAGACCGCGCCTATGAGCTGCGTTATCATGCTCCAGGTCGTGCGGCCCGTGGACTGGAGCAGCCGCTCAAAGGTAATCTCGAGGAAGAGGCCGAAGGAGCATATGAGCACGATGCGCAGGTAGTCCGCCGTGTACGACACGATGAGCGCGGCGTCCTCGGCGGGGACGCTCTCGTCTATCTGCGCGGCGGCGAAGGCCTCGGCGAAGAAGAGGCCTATCACGAGGAAGATGAGATAGCTCAGCCCCTCGAGCAGCAGGCCCGTGGAGGCGATGCGGTTGGCGAGGTCGCGCCGGTGCTCGCCGAGAGCGCGGGAAATGAGCGCGTTGATGCCGACGCCGAAGCCGACGGCGAAGGCTATCATGAGGTTTTGCAGCGGGAAGGCGAGGCCCACCGCCGTGAGCGCGGCTTCGTCTATGCGGGAGACGAAGATGCTGTCCACCACGTTGTAGAGCGCCTGCACGAGCATGGATATCATCATCGGCACGGCCATGGTAATCAGCAGCCGGTTGACCGGCATCGTCCCCATCTTGTTTTCCTGCTGCGTTTCCATCGGAACCACCCCTCGCGAAATTTGCCTAATAGAGTTTATCACATCCGCCGGAGGGTTTGCAAGAGGGAAGAAGGGCCGGTTGCTTTAGGTTCCACATTGTGCTATAATACAGCCATCTAAGCCCACGGAGGTGCCGGAATGGCATTTGAAAAGAGAATTGACGGAAGCGTCCTTTACAAAGGCGTAATCGTAAACGTACATATGGACAGGGCGGAGCTCGTAAACGGCGACATAGTGCGCCGCGAGGTCGTGGAGCATCCGGGCGGCGTGTCCGTGATACCCGTCGAGGAGGACGGCACGGTCTGGTGCGTGAGGCAGTTCCGCTACCCCTTCGGCCGCGAGATGCTGGAGATACCGGCCGGCAAGCTGGAGAAGGGCGAGGAGCCCCTTCCCGCCGCCATTCGCGAGCTGAGCGAGGAGACGGGCCTCGAGGCCGGGAGGATAATCTACCTCGGCCCCTGCTGCACCTCGCCGGGCTACTCCACCGAGGTCCTGCACATATACCTCGCGCTCGACCTCAAGAAGGGCGAGGCGCACCCCGATGAGGACGAATTCCTCAACGTCGAGCGCCATTCGCTCTCGGAGCTCACCGGCATGGCCATGTCCGGCGAGATAGACGACGCCAAGACCATTATCGCCGTGCTCAAGGCGCGGCGCTTCCTGGAGGGAGAGGGATGGAGAGAAAAATCCTGATAGTCGACGACGAGAGAAGCATAGTCGACATACTCAAGTACAACCTGGAGAAGGACGGCACGAAGGTGCTCTGCGCCTACGACGGCCTCGAGGGCCTGCGCCTCGCGCGCGGGGAGGACCCGGACGTCATACTGCTGGACGTCATGCTGCCCGGCATGGACGGCTTCGAGGTCTGCCGCACGCTGCGCGGCGAGGGCAACAACGTGCCGATTATCATGATAACGGCCCGCGAGGAGGAGACGGACAAGGTCTTTGGCCTCGAGCTCGGCGCCGACGACTATATCACGAAGCCCTTCTCCATGCGCGAGCTCATAGCCCGCGTGCGCACCAATATGCGCCGCGCGGCCAGCATGGCCCCGGCCGCGCCCACCGCGGAGGACGACATTATCCGCGTCCGCGACCTCGTTATCGACCGCGCGCGGCACACGGTGAGCCGCGCCGGCAGGGAGCTCGAGCTCACCGCCCGAGAGTATGAGCTGATTAAGTACCTCGCCGAGAGCCCGGGCAAGGTGATGAGCCGCGAGGAGCTCATGAGCGCCGTGTGGCAGTACGATTACTTCGGCGACCTGCGCGCCGTCGACGTGGCCGTGCGCCGCCTGCGCGAGAAGCTGGAGACCAACCCCTCCGAGCCGCAGTACGTCCTCACCAAGCGCGGCGCGGGCTACTACTTCGCCGAAGCATGAACCGCTCGCTCTACACGAAGCTGGTGCTCATAATACTCTTCCTCATAGTCGCCCTCATGCTTGTGGCGGGCGTCTTCCTCACGAGGGGTGTGCGCAGCTTCTATCTGAACGACTTCTACGACTCCATGGCCGAGGTCTTCTCCGACCAGGGCCTCGCCGAGGACCTGCGCAGCGCGGCCGAAGAGGGCGACGCCGAGTACCTGAGCGACATACTCGCCGTCTACGCCGGCCGCCTCGGCATAGACTCCGGCACCCGCAACTACCACATCCTCTCCGGCGCGGACGGGGAGTGGCTCGCGGGCTCCGTGACGCCGGAGAACGGCCTCGTCGAGATAACGCCCAACATAGTCACGGCCCTCTCCGGCGAGTCCGGCAGCGCCAGCGACCCAAACGCGGAGTATATGGACCTCGCCCTGCCCGTCGACGGCGGGGACGAGGGCTACATCATCTATATAATCGACAACCGCGAGACCATCCGCAGCCTCAACGAGGCCCTGCTGAGGATAATCGCGGAGGCGCTGGCCGTCGGCCTCGTTATATCCGTCTTCCTCAGCCTCCTGCTCGCAAAGACCATGATAGCCCCCATCCAGGAGCTCACCCACGCGGCGGAGAAGGTCGCCTCCGGCGACTTTACGGACAAGGTCGCGAACGACTCGAAGGACGAGATAGGCGTCCTCACGCGCACCTTCAACAACATGGCGGGGCAGCTCGAGAACACGCTCGACGACCTCAAGCGCAGCGAGCAGATGCGGCGCGAATTCGTCGCCAACGTCTCCCACGAGCTGCGCACGCCCATAACCGGCGTCAAGAGCTACGCCGAGACCCTCGCGCACGACCCGGACATCCCGGCGGAGACGCGCGAGCGCTTCCTGAACGTCATACTGAACGAGTCCGACCGCATGACGAAGATAGTGCAGGACCTCCTCACGCTCTCGCGCTTCGACGCGGGCAGCTTCACCTTCAGCTTCGACGAGTTCTCCTTCGAGACCTCGGTGCGCGACGTCTATAACGCCGTGCGCATGGAGGCGCTCGCGCACAGGCACGAGTTCACGCTCGAGTGCGAGAGCGGCATCCCGCGCATACGCGGCGACAAGGCCCGCGTGGAGCAGGTGCTCATGAACATGGTCTCGAACGCCATCAAGTACACGAAGGACGGCGGGCGCATAGCCATGAAGGCCGGCGTGCGCGGCGGGGAGGTCTGGTGCTCCGTCAAGGACAACGGCATCGGCATACCCAAGGAGGACGTGCAGAAGGTCTTCGACCGCTTCTACCGCGTCGACAAGGCGCGCTCCCGCGAGAGCGGCGGCACCGGCCTCGGCCTCTCGATAGCGCAGGAGATAGTCGTCCGCCACGGCGGGCGCATAGACCTGAAGAGCCGCCTCGGCCACGGATCGACGATAACCGTCTGGCTGCCTGTGGAGGGCCCCAAGGATGCGCAGTAAGAGGAAAATCGCCCTCCCGAGGGTGAAAAACCCGCGCCGGCTCATAAACTGGGCCCAGAACGCGCTCATACTGCTGCTCGTGGCCGGGGCGGTCGTCCTGGCCGCCGGCCCGTCCGGCTTCGGCGTGGGCACGGAGCTGCGGCCCGAGGGCGCTTTCGCGCGGGAGGAGTACGTCTCGCCCGAATACGGCGCCGCGGCGGAGCCGATGTGCATAGTAGTAACCCCCGAGGAGGGCGTCCACGACGCCGCCCTCTATTCTTCGCGCGACCTCTCCGACGCTTACAGGGCCTATTCCGCGGCCCTCGCCGAGGCCCTCGGCTCCGCGGGTGAGCCGGTCGAGGTGGACGCCGCCGCTTGGGAGCGGGCCATATCGAGCTCGGGCGTGTACTTCGACTATTATACGGACTGCCAGCTCTCGAGCTTCGCCATATGGCTCGGCAGCGAGATGACGAGCTCCGCCGCCGCCCATACGGCGAGGCGGCTCTGCCTCGCGCTCGAGGACGGGAGCGTGGCGCTCTACTATATGCGCGCGCGCCGGGGCACCTGGTACCGCTGCGACACGGAGCTCAACTACACCGAGCTCGCCGGGCGCGTCGCCGAGTGCGGCCCGGACGGGGCGAGCTTTGCCTTCGAGCACGACGGGAAGTACGAGGGCGTCGACCCATACTGGGTCATAGCCTCCGGCCAGACCGAGGTGCGCACGATAGCGGGCGAGGACTCCGTCTCCGGCAGCGCGGAGCGTATCATGGAGGCCTTCGGCATGAACTCCATGCTCGCCCAGGACTATTACGAGGCCGACGGCACGCAGGTCTGCCTCGAGGGCGGCGCGACGCTGCGCCTCGGCGCGGCCGGGACGCTGCGCTTCACCCGCAGCTCCCTGCCCGAGCGGAGCGTCGTGCTCTCGCCGAGCGACGCGGTCGAGCTCACGCGCGGCATACTCGAGGAGACCGTCGGCCTCGAGAGCGGCGTCGCCGCTCTGCGGCTGAGCTCCATCTACTGCACCGACCCCGAGAGGGGCGACTACGTGCTGCGCTATGACTACGCCGTCGACGGCCTCACCGTCAGCATACAGGGGCGGGAGTGCGCGGCGGAATTCCGGATAAGCGGCGGCACGGTGTACTCGGCGGATATGATTTGCCGCGCCTACAGCTACACCGGCGGCGCGGAGCGCCCCCTGCCCGCCTCCCTGACGGCGACGCTCGTGGCCGCGGACGGCGGCGGCGAGCCCCGCCTCGCGTATATAGACACCTTCGGCGCGGTAAGGGCCGACTGGATAGTGCTGTAATATGGACACACGAAAGATTAAGAACTTCATAGTGCTCGTGCTGCTCATAGTGAACGCCATCCTCCTCGCCGTCGTATTGACCGACGCGGTGAGGGAGAGGGGGCTCTCCTCCGGCGCGGTTGAGGGCGTGGCGGACATTCTCGCCGCGAACGGCATAGACGTGAGCCCGGAGGCCGACCTTTCGGAGCGGAGCCTCGCCGTCGTCGAGATGCGGCGCGACACCGCCCTCGAGCGGCAGCTGGCCGAGAACCTGATAGGCGAGTGCTCGGTCAGCGACCTCGGCGGCAACATCCTGCACTACGTCGGCCCGAACGGCCAGGCGAACTTCCGCGGCACGGGCTCCTTCGAGATGCAGGTCTACGACGGCCCGAACGAGGGCGACCCGCTGGACACCGCGCGCCGCTGCGCGCGCGAGCTGGGCCTCGATACGGCGCGGGAGCCCCTCGATTACGACATAGACGAGCGCCTGAGCGGTACGGTCGAGCTCGCCTGCTCCTACGGCGGCTCGCGCATACTCAACTGCCGCGTCAGCTTCACCTTCGGCAGCGGGGAGCTCATGATGATAATCGGCACACGCTCGCCGGACACCGCCGTGAGCGAGAGCGACGTCAGGCTGCTCGACGTGCCCACGGTCCTGCTGCGCTTCCTCGCCATCGTGACCGAGAGCGGCCGCGTCTGCTCGAGCCTCGACACGCTCGAGCTGTGCTATTCCATGACCGCCACCGCCGCCGGCGAGGCCCAGCTCGTGCCCGTCTGGCGCATAGGCACGGACGCGGGCGACTTCTTCATAAACGCCGTCACCGGCGCGGAGGAGGGCCTCGTGTGAGGCGATGGAAAGCCTTGCTTGAATTTGGGCGCAAAATGTGGTACAATACCATGATAGGTACGACAGCCTTAGATATTATCCCAGCCCGCCGGATTCCGCGCGGAGAACGGAAGGTGTCTGCACTTTGGAAAAATACGTTATCAACGGGGGCAACCCCCTGTACGGCGAGGTCGAGGTCAGCGGCGCTAAGAACGCCGCCGTGGCCATTATCCCCGCCGCGCTCATGGTGAACGGCGTCTGCCGCCTCGAGAATATCCCGCAGATAAGCGACGCGGATATGCTCCTCACCATACTCGAGCACCTGGGCGCGAAGGTGCGCGCCGTCAACGCCAGCACGGTGGAGATAGACTGCACCAGCGTCCGCTATACGGACGCGCCCTACGACCTCATGCGCAAGATACGTGCGAGCTACTACCTGATAGGCGCGATGCTCGGCCGCTTCGGCGCCGCCAAGACCACCATGCCCGGCGGATGCAATTTCGGCGTGAGGCCCATAGACCAGCACATCAAGGGCATGACCGCCCTCGGCGCGGAGGTCGAGGTGGAGGGCGGCTTCGTCTACGCGAGAGCGGCGGACGGCAAGCTCCACGGCACAAAGATTTACCTCGACAAGGTCTCCGTCGGCGCGACGATGAACATCATCCTCGCCGCCAGCATGGCCCGCGGCCGCACCATCATAGAGCCCGCGGCCAAGGAGCCGCACATCGTCGACCTCGCGAACTTCCTCAACTCCATGGGCGCGGACGTGCGCGGCGCGGGCACCGACTCCGTCAAGATAAACGGCACGGACTCCCTGCACGGCGGCACGTACACCATCATCCCCGACCAGATTGAGGCCGGCACCTACATGGTCGCCTGCGCCGCGGCCGGCGGCGAGGTGCGCATAAAGAACGTGATTCCCCGCCACCTCGAGAGCATCTCCGCGAAGCTGCGCGAGATGGGCGTGAGCGTCATCGCCTATGAGGACTCCGTCGTCGTTAAGAGCTCCGGTTCGCTCAGGAAGGTCAGCATAAAGACCATGCCCTATCCCGGCTTCCCGACGGATATGCAGCCGCAGTTCGCGGCCGCGCTCTGCTGCGCCGGCGGGCGCAGCACCATCACCGAGGGCATCTACGACAACCGCTTCAAGTATATGACCGAGCTGCGCAAGATGGGCGCGAACGTCTCCGTGGACGGGCGCATAGCCACGATAGACGGCGTCGAGCGCCTGAGCGGCGCGCCCGTCGCCGCCTGCGACCTGCGCGCGGGTGCGGCGATGGTCATCGCCGGCCTCACCGCGGAGGGCACGACCGTGGTGGAGGACATCCACTATATCGAGCGCGGCTACGAGAACTTCGTCGGCAAGCTGCGCGCCCTCGGCGCGGACATTACCCTCGTGGACGAGCCCGACGAGCCCGAGCGGGCGGCCGTTTCCTGATGCGCATAAGCGTATTCGCGAGCGGCTCCGGCGGGAACTGCGCGCTCGCCGAGGCGGTCGGGGCGTATATACTCGTCGACTGCGGCATTTCGCTCAGGCGGCTGCGTGCCTTCCTCGCGCAGCGGGGCCTGACGCCCGACTCGCTGGACGCCGTTTTCATCACCCATGAGCACCGGGACCACACCTCCGGCCTCGCCATGCTCACGAAGTACCACAGCCCGCTCATCTACGCGCTGCGCCCGGTGGCGAGCCGCCTCGCGGGGATGTATCCCCAGGCCGAGGGGCTGCTGCGCCCCATACAGCCGGGTGAGGCGGCGGAGGTGAAGGGTTGCGCGCTGAGCCCCTTCGCGACGGAGCACGACTGCCCCTCGGCGGGGCTGAGGATAGACTGCGCGGAGGGCGCGCTGGGCATCTGCACCGACCTCGGCGTCGTGACGGAGGAGGTGAGGAGCGCCCTCGCCGGCGTGAACTGCGCGCTCATCGAGACGAACCACGACGTGGAGATGCTCCTCTCCGGGCCCTATCCCGCCATGCTCAAGCGCAGGATACTCTCCGGCCGCGGCCACCTCTCGAACGAGGAGGGGGCGGAGCTCGCCGTCTTCCTCGCCGGCCAGGGCGCGGAGAGCCTGATACTCGGGCACATCAGCCGTGAAAACAACAGCCCCGGCCGGGCGCTCGGCTGCGTCGCGGGCGCGCTCGAGCGCGCGGGATACGGCGATGTAAGCCTTGCCGCCGCCGCCCCGCTGGGCGAGGTGTGCGCGGAGCTTCTGGCGAAATGCCCGGCGTAAGCTTCATATTCGTCGGCAAGATGAAGGAGGCGCACTTTGCCGGCGCGTTCGCGGAGTATATTAAGCGCCTCGGAGCCTATACGAAGTGCAGCGTGCGGGAAATCCCGGAGCAGCGGCTCCCGGAGGACCCCTCGCCCGGGGAGATTGCCGCCGCCCTCGCGAGGGAGGCGCGCGAGATAGAGAAGGCCGTACCAAAGGGCTATGAAATCTGCGCGCTCTGCGTGGAGGGGGAGGGCATGACGAGCGAGGCTCTCGCCGAGTACATGAGGAAGCTCGACTCGCGCGGCGCGGGCGCGGCCTTTATCGTGGGCGGCTCCTACGGCCTGGACGCGGAGCTCAAGCGCCGGGCGGCGAAGCGGCTGAGCATGTCGCGCATGACCTTCCCGCACCATCTCGCGCGGGTGATGCTCGCCGAGCAGGTCTACCGCGCCTTCACGATAAACGCAGGCAAGCGCTACCACAAGTGAAAGGATGCTCGCAATGTCAGAACCCAAACTCGAATGGGGCCGGGGCGAAATGCCCGGCGAACTCACGGACAGGTGGCCTCGCGACGGCGAGGGGGAGCTCGTCCCCGCCGCCTGGCTCGCGAGATGCACGCAGCTCGACATGGGCGACGCCATTTTGACGGGCCTTCTCGACAGCTGCGGGATACCCTGGTACAGGCGCTTCCCGCACTACGGCGGATTTGGAAATCTGGTGCTCGGCATGAGCGCGGAGGGCGTGGACATATTCGTCCCCGAGACCATGCTGGAGGAAGCCAAGAATATTTTAGAAGGAGAGTCCGAAGATGAGGAGCTATAAGGACGAATACCAGTACTGGCTGGACAGCCCTGCACTCGACGAGGAGGAGTGGAAGGAGCTCTCCGCCATCGCGGATGACGAAAAGGAGATAGAGAGCCGCTTCTACGCGCCCCTGGAGTTCGGCACCGCCGGCCTCCGCGGCATCATGGCCACCGGCCTCAACCGTATGAACGTCCATGTCATCCGCTGGGCCACTCAGGCCTTCGCCGAGGTCGTAAAGGCCGAGGGCGAGGAGGCCATGAAGAAGGGCGTCGTCGTCTGCTACGACTGCCGCCTCAACTCCGCGCGCTTCGCCCATGAGGCGGCGGGCGTCATGGCCGCCAACGGCGTGCGCGTGCGCATCTTTGACGAGCTGCGCCCCACCCCCGAGCTGAGCTTCGCCGTGCTGCACTACGGCGCGCAGGCCGGCATCAACGTCACCGCCAGCCACAATCCCCGCGAGTACAACGGCTACAAGGTCTACTGGTCCGACGGCGCCCAGCTGCCGCCGCAGCACGCCGCCGCCGTCGCGGAGAAGATGGGCGAGCTCGACATCTTCAAGGACGTAAAGCGCATGGACTTCGACGAGGCCGTCGGCAAGGGCCTCATTGAGATTATCGGCGCCGAGACCGACGAGGCCTTCCTCGCCGAGGTCATGAAGATGTCCGTGAACTCCGCCGTCGTGCGCGAGGTGGCCGACGACTTCAAAATTGTCTACACCCCCTTCCACGGCGCGGGCCACAAGCTTGTCCCCGAGGCGCTGCGCCGCCTGGGCGTGAAGCACCTCTTCCCCGAGCCGAAGCAGATGGTCATAGACGGCAACTTCCCCACCGTCAAGAGCCCCAACCCGGAGAACCCCGAGGGCTTCTACCTGGCCGTCGACCTCGCCAAGGAGGTCGGCAGCGACCTCATCATCGGCACCGACCCGGACAGCGACCGCGTCGGCACCATGGTGCGCGGCAAGGACGGCGAGTACCACACCATCACCGGCAACCAGATGGGCGTGCTGCTGCTCGACTACATCATCAACGCCCGTAAGGCCACCGGCACCATGCCTGAGAACCCCGCCTTCCTCAAGACCATCGTCACGACGAACATGGGCCGCGAGGTCGCCGAGCGCAACGGCGTCCACGTCGACGAGACCTTTACCGGCTTCAAGTTCATGGCCGAGAAGCTCGCCGAGTACAAGCGCGAGGGCTCCTACAACTACCTGCTCGCCTATGAGGAGAGCTACGGCTACATGGTCGGCGACTACGTCCGCGACAAGGACGCCGTCACCGCCAGCATGCTCATTGCCGAGATGGCCGCGAGCTACTTCAAGCAGGGCATGACCCTCGCCGACGCCCTCGACGCGCTCTATGAGAAGTACGGCTACTTCGGCGAGCTCACGATGAACCTCGTCATGCCCGGCCTCGACGGCCTCGAGAAGATGCGCGCCATCATGGCGAAGCTGCGCGCCGAGCCCCCGAAGGAGATTGGCGGCGCGGCCGTGCTCGGTATGCGCGACTACCAGAGCGGCACCGTCTCCGTGGCCGAGCTCGGCGTCGTCGGGAAGACGCCGATTGTCGGCAGCAACGTGCTATACTTCGAGCTCGCCGACGGCACCGCCTTCATCGTGCGCCCGAGCGGCACGGAGCCGAAGATAAAGGTCTACATCCTCGCCCAGGGCGAGAGCCGCGCGGACTGCGACGGGCGCATCGCGCGCTACAAGGCCTTTGCCGAGACGCTCAAGGACCTCGCCTGAAAACCTGACCCATAATGCGGGCCGGGCGGCATTTGCCGCCCGGCCCTGGTACGCTGAAAAAAGGAAACAACTGCCCTATGAAAGAATATCTCCAGCTCTTCATAGCCTTCATGAAGGTCGGCGGCCTCACCTTCGGCGGGGGCTACGCCATGCTGCCCATATTGCAGCGCGACATTGTCGAGCACTACGGCTGGGCGACCGACGAGGAGGTCATGGACTACTACGCCATGGCCCAGTGCCTGCCCGGCATCATCATGGTCAACACCTCGACCTTCATCGGCCAGCACCGCAAGGGTACGATCGGCGGCCTCGTGGCCGGCTTCGCCTCGGCCCTGCCGAGCCTCGTAATCATAACCGTCATCGCCATGTTCCTCACCCGCTTCGCCGAGTACCCCGTGGTGCAGAACGCCTTCGCCGGCATCAGGGCCTGCGTCGTCGTGCTTATCATCAACGCCGTCGTCAAGCTCTGGAAGAGCGCCGTCGTGGACTGGAAGGCCCTCGTCATAGTCTTCCTGCCCGTCTTCGCGCTCAGCGCCTTCACGAGCACCTCGCCCATACTGCTCGTCGTGGCCGCGGCCATAGCCGGCATCGTCATCACGCTCGTCTCCGACAAGCTGAAGATGGGAGGCGGGGCGAAATGACATACGCGCTGCTGCTGCTCGAGCTCTTCTGGGAGTTCCTCAAGATAGGCGTCTTCGCCGTCGGCGGCGGGATGGCCACGCTGCCCTTCCTCTACGACCTGGGCGAGAAGACCGCGTGGTACACCTCCGCGCAGGTGCTCGATATGCTGGCCGTCAGCGAGAGCACGCCCGGCCCTATCGGCATCAACATGGCGACCTACGTCGGCTACACCGTCGGCGGCGTCCCCGGAGCGATTCTCGCCACGCTGGGCACCATCCTGCCCGGCATAATCCTCGTGATTGTGCTCGCGCGCTTCCTCGCGAAGTTCCATGACAACAGGTATGTGAACGCCGCCTTCTACGGCCTGCGCCCGGCCTCCACGGCCCTTATCGCGGCCGCGGGCATAGGCGTCCTCGGCGAGAGCCTCTTCAACCCCGGGCTCTACAGGGAGACCGGCAATATCGCGGACTTCTTCTGCGTCGGGCCCATCATCCTCGCCGTCGTGCTCTACGTGCTCACGAACGTCAACCCGACGAAAAAGCTCCACCCGGTCATATTCATCGCCGCCAGCGCCGTAATAGGCATAGTCTTCAGGCTCGGCGGGGCATAATAAGGCCCGGATAGCGGAAAACCGCCCCGAAGGGGGCGGTTTTCGTTTGGCGTATGCCGGATTGCCGGGCTCCTGCGTCAGGCGTCGAGCTCGACCATGCTTATCCACTCGCCGGGGCTGTAGTCGCCCATGGTGCCCTCGGGGACGAAGAGGGTGATGGCGTAGGACGTGGTCTCGCTGACGCGGACGGTGTAGTACACGTCC
>DVKN01000060.1 GCA_018716005.1 Candidatus Scatomorpha stercoravium | reverse complement strand
GTCATGCCGCCGAGCTCCGTCCCGCCGAGAGTGACGTTGGGGTATATCGTGTCCGTCCCGGAGATGTAGAAGGCGAAGGCCGTGACGCCGGCGGCGAGCGCCAGAATCACGCACGCGGCGGCTATGGCCGCCCTCTTCCCCGCCCCGGAGCGGCGCTTTTCCGGACGGGCGGCGGCCTGCGGCTTCGCCGGCGCGGCCTGAGCGGCAGCGCCGCGGGCGGATTTCTCCCGCTCCCTGCGGGCTTTGGCCTCGGCCTTGACCTCGGCGTATGTGCGCTGCTCCGTATATTCGCGGCGGGCCTCGCTGCGGGCCTTATCCGCCTTTTTGCGCGCCTGGCTGCGCGCCTTTTCCGCCTTCGCGGCGCTGACGGGCTCGAAGTCCGCCGTATTCCGGCCGACGCGCGGGCGGTTTGAGTCGTTTCCGAACAGTTTCATCTCTATTTGTCCTCATTCATGTCCGTATACCGGTTCCCCGGCTATCATATACAGACGTGCGCTCGCCGGGGAACGTTTCACCTTTTCCGGTAGCGCTCCATGAAAATTTCCTCGTCGCCCGGCGGGAGCGTGGTCTTCTCCTCGGCGTCGAAGGCCGGCTTCATCCAGGGGTTCACCTCGACGCGCGAGCCGCTCTGCGCCTCGAGGAGCGCGCCTATGAGCAAATTCGAGAGCAGGAAGCCCTGGGGCGTGAAGCTCCAGCGCCCGTCCTCGGAGCATTTCGCCCAGCCCTTTTCCGCGAAGACCCGGAGCGTCTTCTCTATGGGCGCGAAGTCCGCGCGGTAGTGCTCCGTATACTCGCGGGCCTCTATGCCCAGGGCGGTGCGCATACCGAGCATGATGTACTCGCTGCCCCGCTCGACGGAGGAGATGCGGGAATACTCGTCGACGATGTCCTCGTCGCGCAGCACGCCGACGATATAGCGGTCGGCGTCGCGGACGTAGGAGAAGCGCGCGCCGTCCATGCAGCTGTGCGCGCCCGCGCCGAAGCCGAGGTAGTCGCCCAGGCGCCAGTAGCGCATATTGTGGCGGCTCTCGTAACCGGGGACGGCGAAGTTCGATATCTCGTACTGCCTGTAGCCGTAGTGCGCGAGGGCCTCCACGGCGTAGAGGTACATATCCGCCTGCTCGTCCTCGCTCGGGAGTATCTCGCTGCCGGCGTATTTCTCATGCATGGGCGTGCCCGGCTCCAGGGTGAGGCCGTAGCAGCTGATGTGCTCGGGGCGGAGCTCAATGACGCGCATGAGCGTGTCGGCCCAGTCGCCCTTCGTCTGGCTGGGCAGGCCGTAGATGAGGTCGCAGCTCAGATTGTCGAAGCCCGCCTCGCGCGCGGCGATAACGGCGTTCTCCACCTGCTTCCAGTTGTGGCGGCGGCCTATGAGCTTGAGGATGTCGTTGTTCGCGCTCTGCACGCCGAGGGATATGCGGTTGAAGCCCTCGCGCCTGAGCTTCGCGAGCTCGCGGAAGACGGCGCTGTCCGGGTTCGCCTCGAGCGTCACCTCGGCCTCGCGCAGCACGGTGCCGGAGCCCTTGAGCTCGTCGAAGAGCTCGATGAGCCGGTCCGCCCCGTAATAGCTCGGCGTGCCGCCGCCGAAGTACACCGTGTCGATATAGCGCCCCTTGAGCGCCGGATAGCTCTCGCGTATATGCTCCACCAGCGCGTCCTGGTACTTGGGCATGAGCCTGTCGCAGCCCGCGAGGGAGTAGAAGTCGCAGTAAGAGCACTTCGACGCGCAGAAGGGTATATGTACGTAGATACCAAGGGTTTTATCCATAGGGCACTCCTTTATCAAAGCAAGGGGCGGGCTGTACGGCGCGGGGAAGGGTCAGGGCCTCCCCCGCGGCTTCTCTCAGAACAGCGAGCACACTTCCTCGGTGTACTTCGCGGCGTCCTCCAGCTCCTCGCCGGCCATGAGCAGGGCCTGGCTGTGGAGGATTTCGGTGAGCTTCCTCGCGCGCTCCTGGTCGCTCTTCACGGCCTCGGTGAGGGCGGCGAAGGCGTGGGAGTCGGGGTTGAGCTCGAGGACGCGCTTCGCCTTGGGCGGCTCCATGCCCGTGGGCGGGAGCTTCCTGAAGTAGCGCTCCATCTCGAGCGTGACGGACCCCTCCGTAGTGAGGCAGACGGGCGCGCTCACGAGCTTATTGGTGAGGCGGACGACGGCGACGCGCTCGCCGAGGGTCTCCTTCACGAAGTCGAGGACGTCCTTCGCCTCGCCGGACTTCGCCTCGAGCTCGGCCTTCTCCTCCTCGGTCTCGAGACCGAGGTCGTCGGTGACAATGTTGCAGAACTTCTTGCCGTCCTGCTCGCGGAGCTGCTCGACGATGTACTCGTCTATCTCGTCGGTCATGCACAGCAGCTCGTAGCCCTTGCTGCGCACGGTCTCGGCCTGGGGCAGGCGCAGAATCTTCTGCACGCTCTCGCCGACGGCGTAGTATATGACGCTCTGCTCGCCCTTCATGCCCTCGGCGTACTCCTTGAGCGTGCTCGTCGTGTCCTCGCCGGTGTGGTAGAGGAGCAGCTCGCGCAGGCTCTCGATGTCCTGGCCGTAGTTGGCCACCGCGCCGTAGCGCAGCTGGCGGCCGTAGTTCTCATAGAACTGCTCGTACTTGGGCCTGTCGTTCTGGAGCATCTTCACGAGCTCGTTCTTTATGCGCTTGTTTATGTTCTGCGCGATGAGCCGGAGCTGGCGGTCGTGCTGGAGCATCTCGCGGGAGATGTTGAGGCTGAGGTCGGGCGAGTCGACGATGCCGCGCACGAAGTAGAAGCTCTCGGCGAGGACGTCGGCGCAGTGCTCCATTATCATGACGCCGCTGGAGTAGAGCTCGAGGCCCGGCTCGTAGGAGCTCGTCATGTAGTCGAGCAGCTGCCTGCCCGGGATGAAGAGCAGGGTCTTGTAGCTCACCTGGCCCTCGGCGTTGATGCGTATGACGGCGGCGGGGTCGGTGCTGTCGTGCCAGTGCTCCTTGTAGAAGTTCATGCAGTCCTCGTCCGTGACCTCGCTCTTGGAGCGCTGCCATATCGGGACCTGGGAGTTTATCGTCTCGCGCTCGACGGTGGTGACCGTCTCGTACCTGGGCGAGCCGTCCTCGTTCTTCTCGCCCGTCTCCCTGGCCTCGGGGCGCTCGACGTCCATCTGAATGGGCCAGCGGATGTAGTCGGAGTACTTCTTGACGAGGCGCATTATCTTCCAGGGCATGAGGAAGTCGGAATAGCGCTCGTTGTCGTCGTCGGGCTTCATGTGCATAATCACGTCGGTGCCGGGGACGTCCTTCTCGCACTCGGTTATCGTGTAGCCGTCGGCGCCGGAGCTCTCCCACCTGTGGGCCTTGTCCTCGCCGTAGGCCCTGGAAATCACGGTGACCTTGTCCGAGACCATGAAGGCGCTGTAGAAGCCGACGCCGAACTGGCCGATTATATCCGTGTCGCCGGCCTTGCCGTCCGCGCCGTGCTCGGCCTTGAAGGCCATGGAGCCGCTATTCGCGATGACGCCGAGGTTCTGCTCGAGCTCCTCCTGGGTCATGCCTATGCCGTTGTCGGAGACGGTGAGCGTCCCCGCGTCCTTGTCGGCGGCGATGAGTATCCGGAAGTCGTCGCGATTCATGCCCACGCCCTCGTCGGTGAGCGCGCGGTAGGCCAGCTTGTCGATGGCGTCCGAGGCGTTGGAGATAATCTCGCGCAGGAAAATCTCCTTATGCGTGTAGATGGAGTTGATCATGAGGTCGAGCAGGCGCTTGCTCTCGGCCTTGAATTGCTTCTTGGACATCTATATTCCTCCAATGTTTTGATATACCGTTCAAGCCCTCATCGGGTCAAAATAGTATTATAGCACATTAAAAAAAGAATTCAAGCGTCAAGACTCTTCGATCAGCGCTTGCGCGGCGGGGCGTTTTCATTTATAATGGCTGTGAATTCTATTGGGGAGGCGCAGAATATGCCTTCGGTCTGGACGCGCTCGGCCGACGAGCTGCATCGGGAGTACATCGCGAATACCGAGGCGCTCTACCGCGCCGTCGGCCGCGCGGCGGCCGACGAGCTGGACGGCTTCATGCGCTCCGCGGCGCTCTGGGTCTGGCGCGCCGCCGGGGCCGTGACGGAGAGCTGCGTCGGGGCCTACAACGCGCTCTATTCAAAGGGCAAGGAGCCGCCCGCGGCCCTGCTCTGGGACCTCACGGGCCGCGTGTGCGCGGCGGAGGCCCCGCTGCCGCCGGTCTTCTTCTGGTCCATGGCGGAGCGCGACGCGCAGTCCGGGCGCGATAATTCCCGGGTCTTCGTGCGCATGACGGCAAACCTGCTGCTGAGCCTCGCGGCCGCCGACGGGGAGATAAGCCGCGGCGAGGCGGAGCGGATAGCCGACGTATGCGCGAGGCTCGAGGCCGTATGCGACGGCGCCGGAGTAAAGGCGGCCAAGCGCCCGCTCGACCCCATGGACTACGTGACGACCTCGGAGCCCTCCTTCGCCGACAAAGCCCCGCCCGCGGCCTCCGCCGCGCCCGCCGGGAAGCGGGCGGAGGATGCGAAGGCCCCCGCGGAGTCCGCGCCCAAAACCCGCCCGCTCGAGGAGCTGATGGCCGAGCTCGACGGCCTCGTAGGGCTCTCGGGCGTGAAGGACGAGGTGAAGAGCCTCGTGAACCTCGTCAAAGTCCGCGCCCTGCGCGCCGAAGCGGGGCTGCCCGTGCCGGACGTGAGCCTGCACATGGTTTTCACCGGCAACCCCGGCACCGGCAAGACGACGGTCGCGCGGCTCCTCGGCGAGCTGTACGCCGCCCTCGGCGCGCTCAAAACCGGCCAGCTCATAGAAGTCGACCGCTCCGGCCTCGTCGCCGGCTACGTCGGCCAGACGGCCATAAAGACCGCGCAGGTGATTGACTCCGCCCTCGGCGGCGTCCTCTTCATAGACGAGGCCTATTCCCTCGCCTCCGGCGGGGAGAACGACTTCGGCCGCGAGGCCATAGAGACGCTGCTCAAGGGCATGGAGGACCACCGCGGCGAGCTTGTCGTCATAGCCGCCGGCTATTCCGGGCCGATGGAGCGCTTCATAAATTCCAACCCGGGGCTCGAGTCCCGCTTCAACAAGTATATACACTTCCCGGACTACACGCCCGAAGAGCTCGAGGCCATATTCCGCCTCCAATGCGATAAGCAGGGCTACGTCCTCTCTCCCGAGGCCGGGGAGCGCCTCGCCGCGCTGCTTCGGGAGCTGTACGATAATAGGGACGATAATTTCGGCAACGGGCGCACGGTGCGCAACCTCTTCGAGGACGCCGTGTCGCGCCAGGCGGACCGCCTCGGCGCTCTCGCCTCGCCCACCCGCGAGGAGCTGATGACGCTCCTGCCGCAGGATCTTGAAGACAAAAAGGAGGAAAACGACACTTGAACTATGACAAGCTGCGCGAGTGCGAGCTCTTTCTGCTCGACATGGACGGCACGCTCTACCTCGGCGACGAGGTGTTCGGCGGGGCCGTGGACTTCATAGCCGCCCTCGCGGAGACGCACCGGCGCTACATCTACCTCACCAACAACTCCTCCCGCGCGGGGGAGGACTATATAACGCGGCTCAGGACGCTCGGCTTCCCCTGCGAACGCGAGAACGTCTTCACGAGCGGCATGGCCACGGGCGAATACCTGCGCACGCGCCATCCCGGCGAGCGCGTATACTGCCTCGGCACCCCGGCCTTCGAGCGCGAGCTCATGAGCTACGGCGTTGACCTCACTCATGGGGACAACGCGGACGTCGTCTGCGCCGGCTTCGACACCACCCTCACCTACGAAAAGCTCGACCGGGCCGTACACTTCCTGCGCCGCGGGGCCGCCTTCGTCGCCGCGAACCCGGACTGGGTCTGCCCCATGCCCGCCGGGGAGGTCATGCCCGACTGCGGCAGCATCTGCGCCCTGCTCACCGCCGCGAGCGGCGCGAAGCCCTATTACATAGGCAAGCCGAACCGGGCTATGGTCGACATAATCTCAGAGATGACCGGCGTGCCCAACGGGAAGATATGCTGCGTGGGCGACCGGCTGTACACGGACATAGCCGTCGCGGTGAACGCGGGCGCGGTCAGCGTGCTCGTGATGAGCGGCGAGACGACGCCGGAAATCCTCGCCGGGAGCGAGACGAAGCCGGACTACGTCCTAGCGGATGTGGCCGGGCTCGCGGAAATTCTCCGCGCTTAATATTTGCGTAACATTTGCCCCGTTTTTCGTGTAACAAATCGCTGGTATCATAAGACTCGCAAGAGACAGTTTCATCTTTTTCATTTTGTCCTCATTCCATAGAGAAGCCGCCCCGAAAGGGCGGCTTTTCCTTTCCCGTCCCGGCCCTCTCAGCGGAGCCGGGGCTTATTTTACGCGCGCAGGGCGCGGCGGAGGCCGGCGGCGCTCAGCGCGAGGTTCATGAGCTCGTTGAAGTAGATGATGCCGACGTAGGCCCCGAGCGCGCCTATGGGCAGGAGCGTGTAGACGAGGATTACGCCGAGGGCGGCGTCGAGTATGTTGACGGCCATGCTCCAGACCTGGCGGCCGAGGCCCTTCAGGCAGCCGTCGACGACGGTGTCGAGGTACATGAACGGCACGAGCGGGCAGAGGAGGCGGATATAGCGCGCGCTCTCTGGCGAGGCGAAGAGCCCGTCCGCTATGAGCGGGGCGAGGGCGTAGAGCGCGGCGGCGGAGGCCAGGGCGAAGGCGGCGGAGAGGACCAGGAGCGAGCACACCTCGCGCCTTATCGCCTCGCGCTCGCCGCGCACCTGACGGGTCGTGAGCTCGGGTATGACGTTCTCGGCGAGGGCGGCGAGGAGGCAGGACGGGAAGCCTATGGCGGGCATGGCCATGCCGTGTATCGTGCCGTAGCCCGCGAGCGCGGCGTCCGCGCCGAGGCCGCTCTTCTTCAGCCCGCGCGGGACGAGCAGGTGCTCGAGCGTCGAGAGCGCGCTGCGCGCGTAGGCGCTGACGGCGAGCGGGAGGGCCGTCTCCAGCAGCCGGGCCGTCAGGCGTACGCTCTCGCCCTCGCCGGAGCCGTGGCGGCGGCGGTCCCCGGCGTAGAAGGCCAGCATGAGCGCGCAGCTGAGTATGTCCGCGCCCGTGACGCCCGCGCAGACGGCGGCGCAGGCGAGCTCTATGTCCCCCTCCGGCACGGCGGAGAGCAGCCGCGCGACGAGCATCACCGCGGCGCACTGCTCTATAAGATGCACGAGCGAGGGCTTCCACGTCCGGGCGGCGGCGGTGAAATAGCCCGAGAGCACGCTTGAGAGCGCAATGCAGGGCAGGCCCCAGGCCAGTATCCGCAGAGGCTTCACCGTGCGCGCGTCGCCTATCCAGAGGAAGCCCACGCTCTCGGCGAAATACGTGAGCGCGAGCATGGACAGCGCGCCGAAGAAGAGCGCGTAGAGCGCCGCGCGGCTCATCGCGGCCGAGACCCCCCTCCCCCGGCCGAGGCCCAGCTCCTCGCTGACGAGCCGCGTGACCGCAAAGCGTATCCCGCTCACCGCAACCGTGCTCGCGAGCAGCTCCACGCTCATGACGAGCCCGTAGAGCCCTATCCCCGCCGCCCCGATGCGCGCGGCCAGCCAGCCCTGGAAGCCCATAGCAATGCACCGCATCAAAAGCCCCGCCGCCGTCATCAGCGCCGTATTCACCAAAACCCTGCGCCCCATGCCGCACCTCCCTCGCCAGAGAATATGTCCCCTCCCGGACGAGTATTCCGCCGGCGGGCTGTGCCCGCTGACAATGCGTTACGTACGTAAGCTATAGACGAAAGAAGCTGCTCGGTAACCATGCCGGGCGGCTTTCCTGACGTAAAGGGGAACGCAAACACTTTAGCGCACTAATGTACGACGCAATTTCGTCACTTTCGCACATGCGCACAGGCGTTTTGGGCGTGTTTTTGAGGGGGCGGATTTGTGCAGGGTGTACAAAACGCAGGGGGGATGGATACGCGCCACCCCCCGTAGGGCGCACCGTCCCCGGTGCGCCGCTGCCCTACCGCTTGGAACGGCTATATATGGCTGCGGAAACGTCCGTCCACCACCCAACCGTAGGGGTCGGCGTCCTCGACGATCCTTCCGTGGGACGACGGGAAACGTAGGTATAACGATAACCACCTCGCAACATATCGTGTGTGACGATACGCTCGGCGGCAATTATTTCGCACCCGTCCCAATCGAGTTGTAGGGGCGGGCGTCCCCGCCCGCCCTTGCGTGCCGGTCTGCGAAAACGTGGGTTGTACAAACCACCCATCCTCACCGCCATTTCTCGCCTGGCGGCGAGAGGGAGGGTGAGGACACCCTCCCCTACATCGGGTGAGGAGGGTTTCCGGTAAGCGGTGAGGAAAGGT
>DVKN01000059.1 GCA_018716005.1 Candidatus Scatomorpha stercoravium | reverse complement strand
AGAAGCCGGGGATCATGCGCGCCTGGCCGGGGTAGTATTTCTCGAAAATCTCCCGGTAGAGGAGGCTCTCCTTCGTGAAGGGGCGGGCGTAATCGTACTTCCGGCTCAGGGACTCGAACTCGGCGCCGCTGTACTTCGATTCGGCATAACGCTTGAGGCCGTCCGCCATGGAGTGCCCGACGGCGTCGGAGAAGGCGGCCTTTTCTCTCCAGAGCAGGTCGTGCGGGAGCCAGCCGTCGCGCTCGAAGGCCCTGCGGAGCAGGTACTTGCCTATGCCGTGCCGGTTCATCTTTATCGCGGGGTTGAGGCCCATGACGTAGCGGACGAAGAAGATGTCGCCGAAGGGCACGCGGGCCTCGAGGCTGTTCGTGCTGATGCAGCGGTCGGCGCGCAGGACGTCGTAGGCGTGAATCTCGTCCAGGCGCTTCTTGCTCTCGCGCTGGAATTCCTCCGGCGAGGGGGCGAAGTCGGTGTATTTGTAGCCGAAGAGCTCGTCGGATATCTCGCCCGTGAGCAAGACGCGGACGTCCGTGTGCTCGTGGATGTACTTGCAGACTAGGTACATGCCCATGCTCGCGCGGATGGTGGTGATGTCCCAGGTGGCCGTGAGGCGTATCACGTCCTCGAGAGCGGCGAGGACCTCGTCGAGGCTCATCGTGACCTCCGTGTGCTCGCTGCCGAGGAAATCCGCGCAGTGCCGGGCGTATTTGAGGTCGATGGGGTCGGTGTCCATGCCTATGGCGAAGGTGCGTATGGGCCTTTGCAGCAGGCGGGAGGCGATGGAGCAGACGAGGGAGCTGTCCAGCCCGCCGGAGAGGAGGAAGCCGACGGGCGCGTCGGAGTCGAGCCGCTTGCCGACAGCCTGTATGAGGAGCTCGCGTATGTGGCGCGCGGCCTCCTCCTCGCCGTCGGGGCTGTATTCCGAAACCGTGGTGAGGTCCGCGTAGCGGTGGAAGCCGCCGTCCCAGTAGTGCCCGGGCGGGAAGGGCCGTATCTCGCGGCAGACGCCGGTGAGGTTCTTCGGCTCGCTGGCGAAGGCCATGCCCCCGGCGGGGAGCTCGCCGTAATAGAGCGGGCGTATGCCCAGCGGGTCGCGCGCGGCGATGAATTTGCCGCGGGCGGAGTCGTATATTATGCAGGCGAACTCGGCGTCGAGCATGGCGAACATATCCGTCCCGTACTCGCGGTACATGGGCAGGAGTATCTCGCAGTCGGAGCCGGAGCGGAAGCGGTAGCCCATGCCCACGAGCTCGGTCTTGAGCGGGCGGAAGCCGTAGAGCTCGCCGTTGCACACGCACATATCCCCGCCGAGGCGGAAGGGCTGCATCCCGCTGGCGTCGAGGCCCATTATGGCGAGGCGGTGGAAGCCCAGCCAGCCGGGGCCGCACTCGGTGAAGCGGCTCATGTCCGGCCCGCGCGAGAGCGTCTGCGCGAAGCCCTCAACGGCCAGCGCGGCGGAGACGGTGCGCCGGGTGAAGCCGAATATCGCGCACATCTCAGTATTTCACCATGTAGCGCGCGAGCTCCCAGTCGGTGACCTGGGTGCGGTATTCGTCCCACTCGCGGCGCTTGCCCTCCACGTAGCGCTCGAAGACGTGCGCGCCGAGGGCGGAGGACATGAGCGCGTCCCCCTCGATGGCGTCGACCGCCTCGGCGAGGGAGCCGGGGAGGTTGTCTATGCCGTGCCTTATGCGCGCGGCGGCGTCCATGGCGAAGATGTTCTCCGTTATCTCGGCCGGGGCCTCGAGGCCGCGCTCTATGCCGTCCAGGCCGGCCGTGAGGCAGAGCGCGAGGGCGAGGTAGGGGTTGCAGGCCGGGTCGGGGTTGCGGAGCTCCACGCGCGTGCTCTGGCCGCGCGCGGCGGGGATGCGTATCAGGGCCGAGCGGTTCGAGGCGCTCCAGGCGAGGTAGCAGGGGGCCTCATAGCCCGGGACGAGGCGCTTATACGAGTTCACGAGCGGGTTCGTGACGGCGGCCATGCCGCGCACGTGCTCGAGGAGGCCGGCGATGAAGCTGTAGCACTCCTTCGAGAGGCCGCGCTCGCCCTCGGGGTCGAAGAAGACGTTCTTCCCGTCCTTGAAGAGGCTCATGTTCGTGTGCATACCCGAGCCGTTTATGCCGAAGACGGGCTTGGGCATGAAGGTCGCGTGCAGGCCGTGCTGCTGCGCGAGGGTCTTGACGGCCATGCGGAAGGTCATGATATTGTCCGCGGCGGTGAGGGCGTCGGCGTACTTGAAGTCAATCTCGTGCTGCCCGGCGGCGACCTCGTGATGGCTCGCCTCTATCTCGAAGCCCATCTGCTCGAGGGCGAGGCAGATGTCGCGGCGGACGAATTCGCCGTGGTCGACGGGGCCGAGGTCAAAGTAGCCCGCCTCGTCGCCGGTCTTGACGGTCGGGCGGCCGTCGGAATCCGTCTCGAAGAGGAAGAACTCGCACTCCGGGCCGACGTTGAAGGTGTAGCCCATGTCCGCCGCCCTCGCCAGGGCGCGCTTCAATACGCCGCGGGGGTCGCCGACGAAGGGCGTGCCGTCGGGGTTGTAGACGTCGCAGATGAGCCGCGCGGCGCGGGCCGTCCCGGAGGCCCAGGGCAGGAGCGTGAAGCTTGCCGGGTCGGGGTAGAGGTACTGGTCGCTCTCGTGGATGCGCGTGAAGCCCTCGATGGAGCTGCCGTCTATCATTATCTGGTTGCTGAGGGCCTTCCCGAGCTGGCTCGCGGTGATGGCCACGTTCTTGAGCTGGCCGAAGATGTCGGTGAACTGGAGCCGGATGAACTCCACGTTCTCGTCCGCGACGAGGCGGAGGATGTCTTTCTTAGTGTAGTTTGCCATGGGAAACGCTCCTTCCAAATAAAAAAAGAGCGAGGACGTCCCTGAGAATAATCTCGGGACGCCCTTGCCCTTTGATGGCGAGATAATAAACCACGGCGGCGCGTTTGTCAAGAGGCAAACGCAGCTTTGTGAACTCTGACGCAAACTTCGCCCATTCAAAGCGCTGTATCAGGGCTATTTTTCACATGGGACTTTACGAGCGGGCGCGAACTATGTTATAATAACTGCATATTCCGCGAATTTTGCGCTCAGGCGATTACATAGACAACGGGAGGGCTCAGGATGAAATACACGGCGGCTATATTGACTGTAAGCGACAGGTGCTCGCGAGGCGTCCGCGAGGACATGACCGGCCCGGCGCTCGCGGCCATGCTCGAGAGCGAGGGCTGGGAGGTCGTCTCCCGCAAGATAGTCCCGGACGAGTTCGAGATAATAAAGGGCGAGCTCGTGCACTGCTCCTACGACCTGGACGTCTGCCTCGTGCTGACGGCGGGCGGCACTGGCTTCTCGCGCAGGGACGTGACCCCCGAGGCCACGGAGGCCGTTATAAACCGCGTCGCGCCCGGCCTGCCGGAGGCGATGCGCGCCGCCGCGCGCGAGGTCAGCACCGGCGGTATGCTCTCGAGGGGCATCGCGGGGCTGCGCGGGGGCACGCTCATAATAAACCTCCCCGGCAGCGAGAGGCCCGCCGTTGCGAGCCTCGGCGCGATACTCCCGGCGCTCAAGCCCGGCGTAGACCGGCTCAGAAGGGAAGGATAACGAAAGCCGCCCCGGCTGGGGCGGCCTTCTTATTTGCCGAGATAGGTTATCAGCAGCTCCTGGAGGAGCTCGTCGCGGTCAAGCCGGCAGATAAGGCTGCGGGCGTTGTTGTAGTTCGTGATGTAGGTCGGATCCTCGCTCACGATGTAGCCCACGAGCTGGTTAATGGGGTTATAGCCCTTAACCTTGAGCGAATTGTATACCGACGTGAGGATGTCGCGTATCTCGCTGCGCTCGTCAATAGCCGTGAACCGCCTGGTGCTGTCTTCCAAGGTCATAACCCCCTTCGTCTTCGATGCCGCTATTATAACAGATATTCGCCGCGCTGTGTATTACGCTTCTATTACATCACGCCACACGCTTTAGCAATCTAAATCGCTACGCAATTTCGTCACTTTCGCACATGCGCACAGGCGTTTTGGGCGCGTTTTTGAAGGGGCGGATTTGTATGCCTTGCACAAAACGCTGTGGTCTGTGCTTTTACCCCGGACGGGGAAACGCTTAACGTGTACGCGGAAACCGACGTCCACCACCCAACCGTAGGGGTCGGCGTCCTCGACGACCCTTCCGTGGGACGGAGGAAAACGTAAGTATTATATTGACCACCTCGCAACATATCGTAGGTGACGATACGTATACGCTCGGTGGTACGCATATATTTCGCACCCGTCCCGACCACGTTGTAGGGGCGGGCGTCCCCGCCCGCCCTTGGGCCGCGGTTTGCGAAAACGTAGGTTATACCAACCACCCCTCCTCACCACCATTTCTCGCCTGACGGCGAGAGGGAGGGTGAGGACACCCTCCCCTACATCGGGTGAGGATGGTATCCGGTAAGCGGTGAGGAAAGGTTGGGTAATATACTAACACCTACCCATCTTCTACCCTCACACCAACCTTTCCTCACCCATATAACGCCATATAATATGGCAACCCGCGGGGCGTCGAGGACGCCGCCCCCTACGGGTG
>DVKN01000058.1 GCA_018716005.1 Candidatus Scatomorpha stercoravium | reverse complement strand
GGCTCGATGGCCTTGCCGGTATAGGTGTAGTCGCCCTCAGCAACAGCGACGCTCGCGCCGGTGATATCGACGTAGGTTTCGCCAGCCGTCACAGGCCGTATTTCGACGTAGGTCTGGCTGGAATTCCAGCTGTAGGGCGTGGTGGATGCCGGCGTAAAGGCGCCGCCCTCATCTGTGCGCCATTCGTAGTCGTAGTACTGGCTGACCGTGGGTGTTCTGCTGAATGCGCCGCTTTCTCCGGAGACTATTACGTGTCCGCCTCCGTTGTCCGCGTTTATTTCCACTTTGCTGCTAGTGGAATATTGATAAACGCCATATTCGCCGCCCGTTATTTCAACCTTTCCGCCGTCGATCAGCAGGCTGGAATAGCTGTCACCGTAGAAGCCATACGTATCGCCATTAGCAACAACTTCACCGCCGTGCACGGACATATTTGCAGCATAACCAGTATTATACTCCAGCCAAATACCGCAGTCCCCTCCCGTACACTCCAGCTTGCCGCCGTTTACGACTATGGTATTTTTCTTTATCGCGTACAGACCATAGCTTCCTTTCGCCTCTATGTATCCGTTGTCGTTTAACTCCAGCCTTTTGTTGCTGCCATCGAGTTTAATACCAACATTCCCAGTTGTACCCGTTCCGCTACCAGCATAAACCCTAGCGTTATTGCTGACCTTTAGGTTGCCAGATATACCAGATCCCATTGATGACGGATAACCCACCGCTCCCCCGGCATACCCGTATACCTCGGCATCATTGTATGCTTCAATGGCACCATCAATGCCGCGAGTTTTTCCCATTCCTATAATCTTTGCATCATTGCGAAGGACTATTTTAGAAGCACTAATTCCATAAGACAATAGTCACCATAAAAATAGTTACTGGCAATGCTGTTGATTCCGATGATATTGATGCTCAAATCTCCATCGACAAACAGCGCCGCAGTAGATTGACTTGCGGAAAGCCCGTCGGCATCCATACAGCTGCCAGTAAAGTCCGCATCTCTCAGCGTGAGCGTATTTTCCGCCGGGTCGTAGTGGACGTTCCAGCTATCATCGGAAGATACGCTGGTTACTTCTGAACTGCCTGACAGATCGGGAATACCAATCTCCCAGTACCCGCCTTCTTTCAAATCCTTCGAGCCGAGCCAGAGCGCGGTGACGCCTGTTGACTCTTCGCCGTCGGCGGCCGCCGCGGCGGTGCACAGCACTGCCATACATATTAACAGCGCTAAAAGGAACCATAACTTATTCTTTTTCATGATAACCCTCCCTTATGGAACCTAATACCCAAAATTTACCCCCCCCCGGCACATTTTTCAATTAGCTGGCTGCATAGTATCGCAAGAAAATTTTCCGCATGGGGATATTATTTCGCGCCTTGCTTATGGGGGCTTGATGTGGTAAAATAGGCCGCTATGAAAAACGACTTCAAAGAGAGATACATCGCCGCAAGGCGGAGGATAATTGAGGACGATTTCCGCAAGCTGAACCCCATGCAGCGCGAGGCTGTGCTGGCCACGGAGGGGCCGCTGCTCATTCTCGCCGGGGCAGGCAGCGGGAAGACCACCGTCCTCATCAACCGCGTGGCAAACCTGCTGCGCTACGGCCGCGCGTCGGACTCGGACGAGCTTCCCGCGGGCGCTTCGGAGGCGGACCTCGCCGTGCTCGAGGCCGGGCCCTCGGACGAGGCGCGCCGCCTCGCCGCGCTCGAGCCCGTAGAGCCCTGGCGCATACTCGCCATCACCTTCACGAACAAGGCCGCCGACGAGCTCAAGAGCCGTCTCGAGGCCATGCTCGGCCCCGCCGCGGAGGACATCTGGGCCCGCACCTTCCACTCGGCCTGCGTGCGCATACTGCGCCGCGACGCGGACAGGCTCGGCTACCCCAGGAGCTTCACCATCTACGACAGCGCCGACCAGCTCTCGGTCATGAAGACCGTGCTGCGCGAGCTCGATCTCGACGAGAAGGTCTATCCCCCGCGCAGCATGCTCGCCGTCATCGACCGCGCGCGCGACGGGCTCATGAGCCCCGAGCAGTACGCCGCCAAATACGGCCAGAGCGCCGACCCCAGGCAGCGCAAGCTCTGCGAGATATACAAGAGCTACGCCGCGAGGCTCTTCGCCGCCGGGGCGATGGACTTCGACGACCTGCTGTACAACACCGTGCGGCTCCTGAAGGAGCACGCCGACGTCCGCGAGCACTACCAGAGGCAGTTTAAATATGTACTTATTGACGAGTATCAGGACACCAACAACCTCCAGTACCTGCTCGCGAGCCTCCTCGCCGGAGGGCACGGGAACATCTGCGTCGTCGGCGACGACGACCAGAGCATCTACAAGTTCCGCGGCGCGACGATAGAGAACATCCTCTCCTTCGAGAAGCAGTACAAGGGCTGCCGGACGATACGCCTCGAGCAGAACTACCGCTCCACGGGCCATATCCTCTCCGCCGCGAACGCCGTCATTGCAAACAACACCGCCCGCAAGGGCAAGACCCTCTGGACGGACGCGGGCGCGGGCGAAAAGCTCACGCTCTACACGGCCATGAACGAGGACGACGAGGCCCAGTTCGTCGCCGCGCACATCCTCGCGCGCCGCGGCGCGGGCGGCAATTTCCGCGACTGCGCCGTGCTCTACCGCATGAACGCGCAGTCGAACCGGCTCGAGTTCGCCTTCAAGCGCAACGGCATCCCCTACCGCGTCGTCGGCGGAATGCGCTTCTTCGACCGCGCGGAGATAAAGGATATGCTCGCGTACCTGACCGTCATCCTCTCCCCGGCCGACGACCTGCGCCTCGCGCGGATAATCAACACGCCCCAGCGCGGCATAGGCGCGCACACCGTGGAGGCGGCCCGCCGCCTCGCCTCCGAGCAGGGCAGGAGCCTCTACGAGATTGCCGCCCACGCGGGCGAATACGAGGAGCTCAAGCGCGCCTCGGCGAAGCTCGAGCAGTTCGCCGCGCTCATCGACTCGCTGCGCTCCCTCGCCGCCGAGCTCCCCGTCGACCAGCTCTACGACTCCGTGCTCGAGCTCACGGGCTACGAGAAGGCCCTGCGCGACAAGGGCGGGGACGAGAACGCCGCCCGCCTCGAGAACATCGCCGAGCTGAAGACGAACATAATCGGCTACATGAAGGACACCGGCGACGAGTCCCTCTCCGGCTTCCTCGACGAGGTCGCGCTCTACACCGACCTCGACAGCTACAGCGCCGACGCCGACTGCGTCGTGATGATGACCATGCACTCGGCGAAGGGCCTCGAGTTCCCCGCCGTGTTCGTCGTGGGCATGGAGGAGGGCATCTTCCCCGGCGTCCGCGCCATAGGCGAGCCGGACGAGCTCGAGGAGGAGCGCCGCCTCTGCTACGTCGCGCTCACCCGCGCGCGCGAGGTGCTGTACCTCACCTGTGCGAGGCAGCGCATGATTTTCGGCCGCACAGCCATGAATAAGCCCAGCCGCTTCGTCGACGAGATACCCGCCGGCGACCTCGAGCGCAGCGGCTTCACGCCCGAGAAGCAGCGCGAGTGGCATCCGCGCAAGCGCCTCCCGCCCGAGCCCAGGAAGCACGCCGCCGCGCCCCCCGCGGCCCAGCCCAAGAGCGCCGCCGCGCAGTTCGCCGCCGGCGACCGCGTGCGCCACCGCGCCTTCGGCGAGGGCGAGATAACCAAGCTCACGCCCATGGGCGGCGACGCGCTCATAGAGATAAACTTCGCCGAGGCCGGGACGAAGCGCCTCATGCTCCGCGCCGCGGCGCAGCACATGGAGAAGCTGTGATGGATTCGAAAAAAGCCCTCCTCGGCCGCGCCTGCCTCATCGGCGCGACGCTTCTCTGGGGCTCGAGCTTCGTCGTGCTCAAGACGACGCTGGACACCGTGCCCACGCTCTGGGTGCTGGCGATACGCTTCACGGGCGCGGCGCTGCTCCTGGGCCTGCCGATACTGCCGCAGCTGCGACGGATAGACCGCGGCTGCCTGAAATCCGGCGCGCTCATGGGCCTCGCGCTCTACGCGGCCTACACGCTCCAGACCTTCGGCCTCGAGCAGACCACGCCGGGGAAGAACGCCTTCCTCACGGCGACCTACTGCGTGATTGTGCCCTTCCTGCACTGGGCCTTTTCCCGCCGCAGGCCCGACGGCTGGAACCTGCTGGCCGCCGGCGTCTGCCTCGCCGGCATGGCCCTCGTCTCGCTCTCGGGGGACTTCTCCGTCGGCGCGGGCGAGGCGCTCACGATGTGCTGCGGGCTCTTCTACGCGCTGCACATTATCTTCACCTCCCGCGCGGTGGAGCGCTATCCCGTCGGGGTGCTGACGGCGCTGCAATTCGCCGTGGCGGCCGCACTCTGCTGGCTGACCGCCCCGTTCTCCGCGCCCTTCCCGCAGTCCATCCCGGGCTCGAGCTGGCTCTCGATAGCCTACCTGTGCGTCATGTGCACCGGCGTCTGCTATCTCCTCCAGACCACCGGGCAGAAGTACACCTCGCCCCAGACCTCGTCCATCCTGCTCACGCTCGAGAGCGTGTTCGGGACGCTCATCTCCGTCGTCTTCTACCACGAGCAACTCACCGTGCGCGAGTTCGCGGGCTTCGCGCTTATCTTCGCCGCCGTGCTCATAAGCGAGACGAAGCTCGAATTCCTCCGCCGCAAAAGGGCGCTCACATGATGTGCTCCTCCGGGCAGTCGTCCACGACGACGCGCTTCGGGTCAAGCTTCCCTTCGCTGTGCAGCCCCGTGGAGTCGAACTCCGCGCACAGCCGCTGCTCCCTGTCAAGCGAGAGCGCGTCCATGCGCCTGCGTTTGCGCTTCGGCATATGAATCACCTCCGCCGTAAGTCTTCCCCGCGCCCCGCCCCATAATTCACGCAGCAGCCCCCACGCCGCCAGTCCAATGCCGCCGCACCGCGGCGGCGAGGACTCGCACCACCCCGGTTAGCCGCCAGAAAGTTTGCAGTAACTTCGGTAGGGCGCGCGAATTAGTGCGCCCGGCCACGACAACGTTGCCCGACCTCCCAACAGCCGCCCGTAGGACGCGGGGCGGCAGCATTACGCCGGTCGCCTGAGCCGTAAGTGCGCGCTTTGTGCAGCCGCCGATTTCACCTCAAGGCGGCCCGGCTCCGCATCCAACCCCGACTGACCACCCAAATGTTCCGGGGTTTTTTCCGCCCGGAGGGAGGGGTCGC
>DVKN01000057.1 GCA_018716005.1 Candidatus Scatomorpha stercoravium | reverse complement strand
AGGCGCACGACGTCTACCTCGGTATCGAGAACTGGCTCATCGACCACGGCGTCGAGATGCTGTTCGACACTGAATGCCGCGACCTCATAATGGACGGCGACGTCTGCCTCGGCGTCTACCTCAGCGACGGTCACCGGGATTTCGAGCTGCGCGCGGAGCACACTGTCGTCGCCACCGGCCGCCGCGGCGCGGACTGGCTTGAGAAGATATGCTCCGAGCACCACGTCCAGCACCAGCCGAGCACCGTCGACATCGGCGTGCGCGTCGAGGTGCGCAACGAGATTATGGAGGAGATAAACGACGTCCTCTACGAGTCCAAGCTTATCGGCTACCCCGCGCCCTTCAAGAACAAGGTGCGCACCTTCTGCCAGAACCCCGGCGGCGTGGTGAGCCAGGAGAACTACGACAACGACCTCGCCGTCGTAAACGGCCACGCCTACAAGGGCGCCGACCTCAAGAGCAACAACACCAACGTCGCGATACTCTGCTCGCACAACTTCTCCGTGCCCTTCAACCAGCCCATCGCCTACGCGCAGAAGGTCGGCGAGCTCACCAATATGCTCGCGAACGGCCACATCCTCGTCCAGCGCTTCGGAGACATCCTCGACGGCAAGCGCACCTGGGACAAGGAGCTCGCGCGGAGCAACGTCCGCCCGACGCTGCCCGACGCCGTCGCCGGCGACATCACCGCCGCCATGCCTTACCGCGCGATGATAAACATCATCAACTTCATCCGCGCCATGGACGAGGTCGTGCCCGGCTTCGCGAGCTACGAGACGCTGCTCTACTCGCCCGAGCTCAAGTTCTATTCGAACAAGGTCACGATGGACACGAAGTTCAACACCAACGTCAAGGGCCTCCACGCCCTCGGCGACAGCTCCGGCTGGACGCGCGGCCTCATGATGGCCAGCGCCATGGGCGTCCTCATGGGCCGCGAGCTCGCGTAAGCAAATAAGAAAGAGAGCCTCACCCGAGGCTCTCTTTCTTCATGCCTGCGGCGGGAGAGCGCCGCAAATTTTATTTGCCCCCGCGCTCCGCCTGCTTCTTCGCGGAGTAGGCGGAGAGGGCGCGCTTGAAGGCCAGCTCGGCCATCAGCGCGCAGTGGACGTGGCCCTCGTCGAGCTCGCCGTCCGTGCTCATCTCCCTGGCTATGGCCTTGGCGGTGACAGTGAGGTAGGCGGCCATCACGGCCTTGCCCTTCGCGAGCTGCGCGGTGCAGACGGCGCTCGCACGGGTGGGAGGGCAGGCGCTCTTAGTGAGCTCGAAGCCTATCTCGGTTATCACCTCGCGATGGGTTTTGAAGCCCATCGTGAGGTTGTCGCCGCATTCCGGCTCTATCGCCGTCCCGACGGCGTCGGGGCCGTCGGGGAGGGGGAACTCGCCCTCGCGGGCGGCCCAGGCCAGTACGCGTTCCTTGTCGGTAGCCATATCAGAACTCGAGGCTGCGCTCGACCATGACGCGGGTCATGTCAATCTTGTAGGCGTTGTGCTCCAGGGGGATTGCGCCGAGCAGGGCGAGCTCGCCGGCCTTCTTGGCGTTCTCCCTAGTGGGGGCCTTGCAGGTGATGAACTCCTCGGCGGCCTTCGCCTCGTGCGGCACGGGGGCGCAGGCGCCCAGCACGATGCTCGCGTCGGAGACGACGCCGTCCTTGAGCGTGTAGACGCTGGCGACGGCAGTGACGGCGAAGTCGACGCTGTCGCGTATGCGGTACTTGTCATAGGCGGCGACGCTGCCCTCGGACTGCGCGGGGACGATTATCTCGGTGACAATCTCGCCTGGGCGGAGCACGTCCTTGATGCGGGTGCGGCTCGCGAGCAGCTCGGCGGCGGAGAGGGTGCGCTCGGTCGTCTTCACCGAGGCGCGGTAGGCGACGAGCATGGTGGCGACGTCGCTGGAGTTGACGGCGAGGCAGCCGCAGTTGAAGCAGCGGGCGGCCTCCTTCGCCGCGACGCCCTCGGGATAGGAGCCGGTGTCCTCGGCGGTGAGGCTGCGCTCGGCGACGGGCAGCTCGGGCTGGAGGTTCATCCTCGTCTCGGCGACGCCGAGGGAGTCGAAGGTCTTCACGCGGCTCGCGGGGAAGGCGGCGAACTCCTCGCCGCCGAGGCCGCGGTTGATGCTGCGGGCGGCCACGCGGCCGGCGCTGATGGCGCGGATGGCGATGTCGGGGCCGGTGACGGCGTCGCCGCCGGCGTATATCTTGTCGTTATTGGTGCGGAAGGTCTCCTTGTCGACGCCGATGAGGCCGCGCTCGGTCTTGAGCTGGCTCGCGAACTTGTCGCCGAGGAACTCGAGGCCGACCTTCTGGCCGGTGGCCATGATGATGTAGTCGGCGGGGATGTCGAGCACGTCGTTCTCGTCGTAGCTGGTCGAGAACTTGCCGTTCGGGCCCTTCACGCTGTAGCAGCGTACGGTGCGCAGGCCGTAGACCTTGCCGTTCTCGTCGGAGAGGACGTTCCTGAGGCCGCGGCAGTCGTAGATTTCGACGCCCTCCTCAATGACGCGCGCGAGCTCCTCGGGGGAGGCGGAGAGGTCCTCCTTGCGCTTGCGGCAGACGAGCTTCACGCGCTTCGCGCCCAGGCGCACGGCGGTGAGGGCGACGTCCATCGCGACGTTGCCGCCGCCGCAGACGATGACCTCGTTGCCGATGGCCTTCTGCAGGTAGGTGTTGACTTCGACGAGGAAGTTGAGGCCGAACTCGGTCAGCTCCTCGCCGCCCAGGCCGATGACCGGCTGCTTCCACGCGCCGGTGGCGAGGTAGACGTTGTCATAGCGGTCGGCGATGCTGTCGAGGGAGATGTCGCGGCCGATTTCGGTGCCCATGCGGAACTCGACGCCCATCTTCTCCATGGCCTCGACGACGCGGTCGAGGATGTCCTTGGGCAGGCGGTAGTGGGGGATGCCGTAGCGCAGGACGCCGCCGGCCTTCTCCATGCGGTCGTAGACGGTGACGGTGTGGCCGGCGCGGCGCAGGTACCAGGCCGCGGCCATGCCGCTCGGGCCCGCGCCGATGACGGCGACAGCGCGGCCGGTCTCATGCTCGGGGGCGGCGTAGTAGGCGCCGATGTTCTCGAGGATGTAGTCGCCCAGGGTGCGCTCGACGGAGTGGATGGCGACGGAATCGACGTAGTTGTTCTGGTTGCACTTTTCCTGGCAGGGGTGCGGGCAGATGCGGCTCGTCAGCATGGGGAAGGGGTTGGCCTGCATGATGATGCGGGCGGCGGCGTCCATGTTGCCGGCGCGAATCTGCTCCATGTAGGCCGGGATGTCGGTGCCGGCCGGGCAGCCGCCGGAGCAGGGGGTGGCGCAGACCTTCTCCGCGCCGAAGATGGAGTGGTAGCGGTTCTCGCCGCGCATGGCGTAGCAGAGCACACCGTCCTTGCGCGCGCAGTTGATGCGCCCGCCTATCTGGTCGGGATAGCGGTAGTACCAGCAGCGGATATCCTGGCAGATGTTGCCGCCGATGGTGGCGGTGGTGCGCAGGTTCGGCGTGGCGACGGAGTGGGCCGCGTCGGCGAGGGCCTTCCAGCCGGAGTTGACGAGCTCGCTGCGCTCTATCTCGGCGAGGGTGGTCATAGCGCCGACGTGGAGGCCGTCCTCCTTGACCTCGATGCCCTTGAGGCCGGGGACGGAGCGCAGGCTGACGACCTTGTCGGGGTGGTTGGTGAGTATATCGCCCTTCAGCTCGCCGATGAGGTCGGTGCCGCCGGCGCTGATGACCGCGCCGTCCTCCCTGAGGAGGCGGGAGGCCTCTTCGAGGCTCTCGGGGGAAACATAATCGTGGTATCTCATTACGCTCTCTCCTCCTTTTCTTTGAGCGCCGCCAGGACCTTGCCCGGGGTGTAGGGATAGCTCTCGAGCATGATGCCGCAGGCGTTGTAGAGGGCCATGGTGATGGCCGGGCCGCCCGGGGCGATGGTGGGCTCGCCTATGCCGTTCGCGCCGAAGGGATAGGGCGAGTCGACGCTCTTGCAGCTCTCGAGCACCAGGTCGGAGTGGTGGGGCACCTCGTTAAAGAGACGCATCTTGTAGTCGATGTTGTTGGCGTTGAGCACGCGGTAGTCGTGCGGGTCGTAGACGGTCTCCTCCATGCAGGCGATGTCGATGCCGGCGAAGAAGGACTCCATCTGGTTCTTGGCGGCGAGGGGGTTTATAATGCGGCCCGCGTCGGCGCCGGAGAAGTGGTCGATGACCTTGATGGTGCCGAGCTCGCGGTCCACCTCAATCTCGACGAACTGTATCTGATAGATGGTGGAGTTCTCGACGCCGTTGTGGTGGCCGACGCCGGTAATGCCGTCGACCTTGCCCATGATGAAGGGGAAGAGGGGCCACTTCTTCTCGGGATTGCCCTCCTGCCAGACGAAGCCGTCGCCGAAGCGGACCTCGGCGGCCGGGATGCCGAGCTTGGCCTCGGCGCGCTCGCCTATCTGGCGCAGGATGTCGTTGCAGGCGCGCTTCACGCAGATGCCGCCGCAGTAGGTGGAGCGGGAGCCGGTGGAGCCGAAGTCGGGGGGAGCGGCCTGGGTGTCGGCGGGGGAGAGGCGCACGTTCTCGAGGGGCATATTGAGGGCCTCGGCGGCTATCTTCTGCATGACCTCGCGGGTGCCGGCGCCGAAGTCGACCATGACGGTGTTGACGTAGACGCCGCCGAGGCCGGTGAGGGTGACGCTCGCGTTCGAGGGCTTGCCGCCCGTGTCGGCATGGCCGGCGGAGAAGACGCCGACGCCGCGGGCATAGCGCCCGTCGGGGCTCGTCCAGGTCGGGACGCCCCAGCCCTTCCACTTGTCCTGCCAGCCGAAAGCCTTGGCGCTCTCCTCGACGACGCGGCTCCAGTCGAAGACGGCGTTGACCTGGTCGCAGTGCGGGGTGGCGTTGGCGTTGTAGAAGTGCTCGCCGCGCGTGAGCGCGTTCTTGCGGAGGTACTCGACGGGGTCGATGCCAAGCTTCTCGCAGCCGTTGAAGATGGCGCGCGCGAGCAGCGTGGTGCTCTCGAGGTAGCCGTAGCCGCGGAAGGAGCCGGAGCACATATGGTTCGTGACGACGACGTCGCCGTCGTACTTCTTGTTCTCGGTCTTGGTGAGGTGGATGAGGCTGTTCGTGCCGACGGCCATCATGAACTCCTGCGTGCTGGCGCAGTAGCCGGCGTCGGAGTACTGGCGCATCTCGACGGCGGTGACGGTGGCGTCCTTCTTGAGGCCGAGCTTGATACGGGCCTTCGTGCTCATGCGGTTCTGGTGGAAGGAGAGGTGCTCCTCGCGGGTGTAGCGCAGCATGACGGGCACGTGGGCCTTCATGGCCATGAGGCCGGCGAGGACGAGCACCTGGACGTTGCCGGAGTAGAGCTTGCTGCCGAAGGAGCCGCCGACGGCGGGGGCCATGATGCGCACCTGCTCATAGCGCAGGTTCATGGACGAGGCAACGTTCTGCTGGCAGTAGGCCGGGGCGGCGCAGGAGGCGATAAGGTCGAGGGTGTCGTTCTTCCACTCGGCGATTATGACGGGGGCCTCGAGGGGCATTGGGTTCTGGCCGTTGTCCATGCCGGTCTCGATGTCGACGACGTAGTCGGCCTCGGCGAAGCCCTTCTCGATGTCGCCGGTCTCGAAGTTGAGGTTCTGCTTGTGGGGCGCGATATTGCCCGGGAAAACCTTGTAGAGCTGCGGGGCGTCCGGCTTGAGGGCGTCGTCTATATTGAAGACGGGGGTGAGCACCTCGTAGTCGACGTCTATGAGCTTGCAGGCCTCCTCGGCTATGTCCTCGGTCTCGGCCACGACGAGGGCGACGGCGTCGCCGACGAAGCGGACGTACTCGTCGAGCACGTTGGGGTGGCGCGGCGGGGTGTAGCCGTTGTTTATGCTGAGGTCGGGGTCGATGTCGTCATGGGTGACGACGCACTTGACGCCGGGCAGGGCCATGGCGCGGGAGTAGTCGATGCCGCGCACGCGCGCGAAGGGGTGGGGGCTGTGCAGGATTTTGCCGTAGTGCATATTGGCCGGGTGGAAGTCGCCGGTGTACATAGCCTTGCCGGTGAGGATGTCCTCGCCGAGGATGCGGCGGGTCTCACGGCCGATGTGACGCATTTCAGTCATTGTTTGCCTTCCTCCTTTGCTCGACGTAGGCCATGACGGACTCTACGGCGCTGTAG
Source organism: Candidatus Scatomorpha stercoravium (assembly GCA_018716005.1). Taxonomy (GTDB): domain Bacteria; phylum Bacillota; class Clostridia; order Oscillospirales; family Oscillospiraceae; genus Scatomorpha; species Scatomorpha stercoravium. Next base: position 2,987 of record DVKN01000057.1, on the reverse strand, counting down.
TGGGTGCCGCAGCGGCAGAGGTTGCCGGAGAGGGCCTCGCGGACCTCCTCCTCGGTGGGGTACTGCTTGCGGCGCAGCAGGGCCTCGGCGCTCATGATGATGCCGGGGGTGCAGAAGCCGCACTGGAAGCCGACGTTGTCGAGGAAGGCCTTCTGCAGGCCGCTCAGCTCGCCTGTGGCGGCGTCGGCCAGACCCTCGATGGTGGTGATGTCCGCGCCGTCGCAGTCGCAGGTGAAGAGCATGCAGCTGGTGACGGCCTCGCCGTTCATGACGACGGTGCAGCAGCCGCAGGCGCCCTCGTCGCAGGCGACCTTGGTGCCGGTGAGGCCCAGGCGGTCGCGCAGGGTGTTGGCGAGCGTCTCCTGGGGCGGGACCTGGCCGCGGCCGGTGCCGACGGAGAGCTCGTACTCCTTGCCGTTGACGCGCAGGGTTATGAAGCGTTCAACTCGGTTCTTCATCGTTTATCTCCTTTCGGGGTTTATCACTGCATGGACTCGGCGGCGGACTTCTTGCTGGTGAAGACCATCACGACCGCGGCGACGACAAGCAGCGCGCTGTACATATACCAGACGCCCATGTAGGAGCCGACAACGCCGTCCACGGTGGCGCCGTCGACAATGGAGCCGGCGACGGTGGGGAATATAACGTTGCTGGCCTGCAGGAGCAGGTTCTGGGTGGCGGTGGTGGTGGCGGCGTACTTGCTGCCGCCGATGTTGACCGCCCAGGTGGTGATGTGGCTGGAGGAGAAGCAGCTGACAAGGCCGAAGAGGACGGAGAAAATGAGCAGGCCCGTGAAGCTGCGCTGCATGCCGAAGATGAAGAGGAAAATCGCCATGGCTATGTAGATTTCCATGATGAGGTGCTTGCGGTTCCAGTTGAACTTCTTGCCGATGAAGCCGGAGGACATGGAGCCGATGACGGAGGCCACGGCGTAGCAGGTGACGATGGTGCCGCCGTCGACGGAGCTGAGGCCGCCGCCCGCGGGCGCGGCGCCGGTCATGAACTGGTTGGCCCAGGTGGAGTAGCCGGTGGGCACGGCCATGAAGAGGAAGCCGGCGACGGAGAGCAGGATGAGCTGCTTATTGGTGAAGTAGTTCTTGAGTCCGGCCAGCAGGCTGGTCTTATTGCCGCCGGCGGGCAGGGCGGCCGCCTTGGGCTCGCGGATGAGCACGACGGCGACTACGGCGATGACGAGGATGATGATGGCGGTGACGCGGAAGGTAGCGCGCCAGCCGGCGGCCTCGAGCACGCGCGGGCCTATCTGGTTGGCGAGCAGGGTGCCGAGGGAGGGGGAGGCGAGCAGGATACCGAAGGCGATGCCGCGGACCTTGGCCTCGAAGTAGTTGGAGAGCAGGCGGGAGGCGCAGGCCATGATGGTGCCGGAGAAGAAGCCGCCGGCGAAGCGGACGGCGTAGGCCGTGCCGTAGCTGCTCACGAAATCGCTGCTCATCAGCCAGGTGGAGCCGGCGATGAGAATCATGCAGATGAACATCGGGTACTTGACGCGGATGCGGTCGGCGACGATGCCGGCCGGAATCTGGAGAATCAGGTAGCCGAAGTAGAAGGCGCTCATAAGGCCGCCGGCCTGGCTCATGGTCATGCCGATGTCGCCGGCCGCGTCGCTCATGACGGGCGACCAGACAAAGCGGCTGAAGAATGTGCAGGTGTAGCACAGGGTAATCATAATGAGGACTACCCAGCTGTAGGCATTGTTCTTGGTGCTTTTGTCAGGCATTTTTCTTTACCCCACTTTTCTTTCTCAAAATGTGTTGCCGCAGGCCGGCGAGGCGCCTTTGCCGGCCCGCATATTGGCATACCGCCGTATACCGTGGTATACCAACATCGCGCATATGATAGCACATTGATAAATCACTGTCAATCTCCCAAAGCGAGAAAAGCGAGTTGTATTTTTAAAGTATTCGTCGCATGGCGGTTGACAGGCGGGGAAAAACCTGTCATAATAAACAAAAATGGCAATGCTTATAAATGAATGTTGGAGCGATGGGATATGGACACTAAGGCTAAGACCGCATACGATTATATTTCGGCAAAAATCGAGACAGGCGAGTTCCCTCCGGGCATGATGCTCGTCGAGAGGCAGCTCTGCGAGCAGCTGGGAATCAGCCGATCGCCCGTCAGAACTGCGCTGACGCAGCTGGCCAACGAGGGCGAGCTCGTGAAGTACGTGCCCAAGCAGGGGATGTGCGTTTCCGAGCTCACGAGCCGCGACGTCGGCGAGCTCTACGACCTGCGCGTCATACTCGACGCGGCCGCCGTCGAGCGCTTTATAGCGAACGCGAGCATGCAGGAGATTGTCGGCGCGTGCAGGCTCTACCAGCGCATGAGCGAATGCTATGAGGCGGGGGACATGGAGGGGATGGTGCGCTACGACGTGCTCTTTCACCGCTACTATACCGAGCGCTGCGGGAACGAGCACCTCAGCGAGCTCTTCGGGCGCGTGTTTTCACCCCTGCGCCGCTTCCGCTGGGATATAATCAAGCTGGGCCGGGATAAGAGCGACAGGCTCATGGAGCTCCACAGCCGCCTGGCCGCCGCCATCCGCACGAAGGACGCCGCCGCCGCGGCCGCCGCCGAGACGGAGAGCAACACCCTGATGTGCGAGTGGCACCTCAGCTGGCTCCAGGCCCAGGAGGCCGAGGCAATGAAGCCGTAATCATCACAGCACCGGCGCGCAAGCAGCGCGCCGGTGTTTTTTTGCACGAGCCGGTAACGCATCGTCCGCGGGCACAGCCAGCTGAACATCTAACGTATGTCTCCAGCTGCCCCACAGTTACCGAGCGGACTACCCCCGTCACCCACCCACGCCGGTAACGCATCGTCCGCGGGCACAGCCCGCTGCAATGGAAATGTAATGTGGGAGGAGGTTTACTCGGGTGCGCGGGTGTGGTATACTTAAACGTAAACTTTTACGGGAGGTGAGGCCGCATGGCGCGTGAGAGCGGCGTAAAATCCATTGCGTCGAACCG
>DVKN01000056.1 GCA_018716005.1 Candidatus Scatomorpha stercoravium | reverse complement strand
ATTGCCGGGTCTATGCCGCCCTCCTTCCAATCGGAGACAGGCACGCGCACGCTGAGTATCTTCATGGGGCCGATGACCCGGCGGACTTCCTTTATTATCTCCACAAGGAAGCGGGCGCGGTTTTCAAGGCTGCCGCCATATTCGTCGATGCGGTGGTTTGTAAGCGGGCTGAGGAACTGGTTTATCAGGTACTCGTGCGCCGCATGGATTTCGACGCCGTCAAAGTCGGCCTCGCAGGCTATTCCGGCGCTGTACCCGAACTTGTGGACGAGCTCTTTTATCTCCCAGACCGTCAGCTCGCGCGCGGGATACTCCTCGGAGTACTCGCTTGCCGCGCTGGCGGTAACATTCTCCTGGCCTCCGTTCACATATCGATTGGTGCGGAAGACGAGGTGATTGAGCTGACAGAGCACCTTGCAGCCGTAGGAGTGGGCGGGCTGCATGAAATCTGCCCAGTCCGGGGTCACGCAGGGGTCATTGAAGCGGGGCTGGCGTCTGCCTCCCTTTCCGTAGGGCCAGTCGAGTGCCGCGGCCTCGATTATCATCATGCCCACGCCGCCGCGCACGCGCTCCATATAATAAGCGGCCTGGCGCTGAGTGAGTGTCCCGTCGATGCTCGTGTAGGCCGTGTTCATCGGGCCGGACACCACGCGGTTTTTCACCGTCACGTTCCCTATCCGCAGCGGGGAAAACAGGTTGGGATACTTAGACGCCATATCTCTTCGTCCTCCTTAATTCTTCTCAGTCTCCTAATGAAACAGACGAGTCCGTTTCTTTGAGCCTATAATAGAACTTGGTGAATGGTTTGTCAATACGGCAAATTCAAGTTTGTAGCAATCAGACAAGTGAGTATGATAAATTTAAGGCAATTTGACGAAATAAGAAAGCGGCCCGCAAAAGCGGGCCGCCGTCAGGCGTGATTTTCGCGCATATTCTAAGCTCTGAACCTGTCCTGCCTCCACCCTTCCGGCGCATACAGGCTCTCCATCATGCGCACGGCCGCGTAACAGAGCGCCTCCAGCTTGGAATAGTCGGAGAGCTCATCCTGCAGCTTGAGGGCTCGCAGGCCCTGGTAGACGGTGTAGTAATAGTCCAGGATAACGCCCAGGTCAACGTCCGGACATATTTCACCGCGAGCCTGGGCGCGTTCGAGCGCGGCCATGTCCTTGCCGCGCAGGGCCGTCCAGTACTCGTCGTGAAGCTGCCTCAGTTCGTTAAGTTCGGGGTCGCCCTGCAATATCTGGTTGGAGAGCTGGTTGCCGTTGGAGTACAGAGGTAGGCGCGACTCAAGGAACAGCATATAATAGCGCTCATATATGCTCTGTTCGGGCATTTCCTCATACAGCTTGTCCATTTTATCAAGGTAAAACTTGAAATATTTTTTACAGACAACCGTGAAAAGCTCGAGCTTGCTCTTAAAGTGATAATACAGCGGCGAGCGGGAAATGCCAGCCTTCTGCGAAATCATTTCCATTTTACAGGCGGAGTATCCCACTGTCGCGAATATTTCAAAGGCCGCGTTCAGTATGCTCTCCTTCTGCGCCTTCAGATCCTGCTCGTTCAGCCGCATTGAAATCCCTCCCGAAATTATCGGACGTGTCTGTTTCTTTATTATAACCGCAATCGAAGGAGTTTTCAATAGGCGCGTTATATCCCGGCCCCGTTTAAGGGAAACAGCGGTCAGGGCATCACCGCGCTGATTGTTTCCGCGCGGGCGGCGGGGTCGGTCCAGCCGCAGTTTTCGCTCCAGAAGTCCGCGCCGAGCTCGAAGCTCGCGATGCCGTACTCGCGCTTTAGTATTAGCCGGCGAAGAGGCTCGGCGGCGCCGAGGGCGCGGTCGAAGTTGAAGCTACCGCCGAGGTACGCGCCGCAGCCCCAGCGGCGGATGTCGGCAGCAAGGGCCGCCGCGTATTCCGCCTCGGGCCGCCGCACGGCCATGGCCTCCGCCCAGGCCGCGACCGACCCGGCGAGGTCGATGAACGGCCCGGCGTCAAGCTCTATGAAGGCCCCGCCGCCCGTGAGGAACACGCCGGAGTCCATGAAGCGGCCCGCCGCCGCGGGCTGGAGGAAGGGCACTATGAAGCAGTAGAGCCTCTTCCCGGGATAATCCCACTCGGCGGGCGCGGCCTCGAGCTCGCCCGCGAGCTCCTCGAGCGCGGCGACTGCTTCCTCAGGCCTCGACGGGCTCGCGAGCAGCGTGAACTGCGCGAGGGCGAGGCTGTTCCCCCTGAGGCAGGAGCGCGCTGCGCAGACGGCGGCAATCCGCCTCTCGGCCGAGAGCAGGCGCGAATACAGCCCAAAGCCTCTGCGCTTCGCCTCCGGCGTTATTTTCCGCCCGAAGAACGCCTCGAGCCGGCCTATATACCCGGCCGCGAAGGAGCGCGCGGCCGCGCTTGACACGCCGCGCGGCAGGACTAGGCTCAGCGCCCCGTCCGCGCCCTCGCAGGCCTTGCAGCACTCGTCGCACAGGACGCCGAACTGAAGCACGGCCCTCGGGGAAAATTCCGCCGCTATGCGCCGGCGCATGGAGTTCAGCCCGCAGCGCCTCATGCGCGTAGCGGACAGGTCCACGGGCTCGGTATGCAGGAAAACGCCGCGCAGGGCAATCTGCGCCGCCATGGCCGCGGACATGAAGCGGAGCTCCGGGAAGGCGTAATGCAGCGCGTATACGAGCGCCGGCGGTGCGGGGACGCTCAGCTCCGCGAAGGGCGCCCGGCGCTCGAGGAGCGAGGCGAAGTCCTCGAGCCAGAGCGAGAGCAGCTTCCTCACTCCGGCGTAGCGCAGGTCGTGGTTCGTCTCGAGCGCCACGGCGGCTCGCTGGAGGGCGTTTACGTCGGCGCCGAAGTATTCGAGCCCGGCACGCAGCGCGGCGGCGTCCGCTCGGCATTCGGGCAGCCGGCTGAGCACGCCGGACACGGCCTCGTCTATCCTGTCCATACTCCACCTCCGTAAAAGGATTGACCGGGTCGCGGACCCGGTCAATCATCGTCTCAGGCGTGAGCCTTTTCGTAGGCCTGCTTGGCCCTGAGCGCGGCGCCCAGCGCTGCGGTGGACTGCGGGAGCTCGAGGGGCCTTACTTTCTTATTGAGGAGCCGCGAGAAAATCTCGGCGATGGCCTCGTTGTTGGCGACGCCGCCCGAGAAGACTATCGGCTCAACGTAGGTAATCTGGGCCGCGCGGCCCATGGAGATTATGCGCTTGGCTATCGACATGCCCGTGCCGGCGGCGATGTCCGCGACGGGCAGCTTCTGCGAGAG
>DVKN01000006.1 GCA_018716005.1 Candidatus Scatomorpha stercoravium | reverse complement strand
TGTGATACTATTTTGATACTAATAAACTTTACAGCCGAAAATAGCAGGTGGAATATTAACATATTTGCGAAAGTTTTTCCTGCGAAATCACCTCAAATACACCCTACTATATCTGAATTTGCCGAGTGGGAGTGAGCCCCGTGTCCGGAGTGCTTGAGCTGGGGGGGATATTGATTGAGGATTTATGAGGCGGCTGAGAGGACGGAGGAGCTTGTGCGGGAGCTTCTGGGGGGGTTCGTGCGGGCGACGCACCTGTTCCTGTCCGACGGGGAAGTGAGGAGCATCAGGGAATACGTCCCGCAGGCGCTGCTCGGCGTCGCGCATCTGCTGGTCGCGAAGGACGAGGCCGGGGCCCCGGCGGCGTTTATGGGCGTCGAGGACGGCGCGCTCGAAATGCTCTTTATCGACCCCGAAGAGCGCGGGAAGGGCCTCGGCAGGCGCCTGCTCCGGCTCGGGATTGAGAGCTACGGGGTCCGCCGCCTCGCCGTAAACGAACAAAACCCCCGGGCCGCGGGCTTCTACGAGCACATGGGCTTCGAGGCTTACGCCCGCTCCGAAACAGACGAGCAGGGGAACCCCTATCCCATCCTGTATATGCGCCTGGCGTGACTTCCGAAGCGAGAAACCGAAATACGCTCACACAGCGAGTCCCTGAAAAGCCTATGGGCTTTTCAGGGACTTTGCCGTTATCAGGCCTACAAATCGGCTTTTTCAAAGCGTTTCGCGGAAATCCGGTACGCCAGGGGGAGGAGCGCGCCGTAGGAGACCAGCCCGGCCGCTAGAACCGGAAGCTGCATGAGCAGATGCTCCGCCCGGCAGCTGTCCATCCAGGCAAGCGCCGGGATGTGGGCGGCAGCCTCCGCCGCGGCCATGAGGAGAACCATGGGGATTGACGCGAGTATAAAAGCCCTGCCCGCCCGGTAACCGCTCTTATAAAAGGCCGTGAGGAAGACAAAATCGAAGGCGGCGTATATCATGAGCCCGAAGCCGTACCAGGCCGCGGTCGCGTCCAGACCGACGGGGTTGTTGGGGAAATCCAGCGCATGGCGCAGAAGCGCGAACGGGACGGAGAAAAGCAGCTGAAACAGCTGGAAGAATACGACAAGTGCGCACTTCCCGAAGACGCTCTCCCGCTTTGTCACCGGCAGGACGGCCGCGTACCATATGTCGTTCGCCTCCCGCGAGTTCACAAAAGTGACGTATGGCGCGAGGCAGCCGAACATGAAAACCACGCTGAAGGGATAGGCCGGCACGAGCACGAGGCAGCCCAGAAAGGAGAAGACAATCGAGCTCGGATGGGCCGCAAGGCGCAGCTCCTTATACAGCAGAGCCATCCCGCTCCCTCCTTTCCGTGCGCAGCATGATTTCCTCGAGCGAAAGCGGGCCCGCGTCCTCAGGCGTCCTCAAATGCTCGAAGGAGCTCAGGAACTCGCCCTTTTGGGCGCTTTTAAGCACTCTGCCGTTTTGAATATAGGTAATATCGTCCGCGCACCTGTCCAAATCAGAGGTGATATGGGTTGAAAACAGGATGGAGCAGCTCCCGTTATTCACAAGCTGCCGGAATATATCGAGCAGCTCGTCGCGGGATACCGGGTCTAACCCGGAGGTCGGCTCGTCAAGAATCAGCAGCTCGGCGCGGTGAGACAGGGCCAGCGCGAGCAGATATTTGACTTTCATCCCGCTGGAGAGCTCTTTGAACCTTTTGCGTTCATCCAGCGCGAACCGGCGGACATATTCCTGATACCTGGCCTCGTCCCAGTCCGGATAGAATTTCCGGGTAACGGACGTAATGGCGGAGAGCTTTTTCAGGGGATAGAAGTCAATCCCGCCGAATACAACGCCTATCCGCTGCCGGCACTCCTTTTCGTGCCGGCGGAAGTCCTTTTGGAACATCAGGACTTCGCCGCCCTCCGCCGGTATCATGTTGAGGACGGCTTTTAAAAGCGTGCTTTTGCCCGCGCCGTTTTTGCCTATCAGGCCCATGATTCGGCGGGGTGCGAGGGAGAAGCCGACGCCCTCGAGGGCAAAGCCGGGATAGCGCTTGCCGAGGTTACGGACGCTCAATATGGTTTCCACTGCTTTTCTCCGTTTCGTCGGGCGTTTCCGCCATGTTCAGGGCCGTTTTGAACAGGCGGGAGATGCCGAGGAAAAAGTCCTCCTTCATGAGGGCCAGACCGGGATGCTCCGGGTCTTCGTCGCCCAGAACAACGAGCCTGTCGCCGGGGCTGAGCTTAAATACGTCTCGCGCTTGCTTGGGGAGCACGATCTGGCCGCGCTCGCCGACGCGGACGATCCCGAATATGTGCTTGCCCCTGGGCGGAATGCCCCCGCCGCCCTTCTCCGGGTCATAATGGACCAGGTCGTCGAGCTCCACGTCGTAGAGCTTCGCCAGCGCGTCGCAGTTGAGGATGTCGGGCGCAGACTGCCCCGCCTCCCATTTCGCGACGGCCTGACGGGAAACCCCAATGCGCTCTGCGACCTCTTCCTGGGAGAATTTGTTGAGCTGCCGGAGCGCGGACAAATTGCGGGCGATATTGCTTTTCTGCGTTTTCATACTTTTCGCACCTCCCGACCGTATTATACCGCCCGCCATTCCAAAGTTCCACCAACCGCGGCGGACAAAAACCGTTATCCCCGGTTGCGCCGCGCGTGCCGGCGCATTGATTTTCCTGTGTGGTATACAATACTCTCATTACACGCTGCGGAGGCGATGCAATGAGGGTTATAACCGAGGAGCTGCTGACGGGGTTCGAGCGCGCTCTGCGTTCGGCGGGGCGGGCGGAGGGGACTGCCGCGAACTATCTGCGCCATGTCCGGGCCTTCGCCGGCTGGCTGGACGGCGCGGAGGCGACGCGCGAGGCGGCGATTGGCTGGCGCGGGCGGCTAATTGAGCGCGGATACGGACCGGCGACAGTGAACGCCATGCTCACGGCGCTGAACCGATTTTTCGCGCACGCCGGCTGGGATTGCTGCCGCGCGCCGCTCCTGCGCGTGCAGCGGCGGGCCTTCCGCGACGGCGGGCGCGAGCTGACGCGCGCGGAGTACGAGCGCCTCGTCGCCGCCGCCATGGGCAGCGGACGCGAGCGGCTGGCGCTCGTGATGGAGACCATATGCGCGACGGGCATCCGCGTGAGCGAGCTCAGGTATATCACCGTAGAGGCCGCGCGGCTCGGCCGGGCGGAAATCTCGCTCAAGGGCAAGATACGCACCATACTCCTGCCCGGCAAGCTCTGCCGGAAGCTGCGCAAATACGCCGCGAAAAACAAAACCGCCTCCGGCGAAATATTCCTCACCGGGAGCGGCAGAAGCCTGGGGCGGAAGCAGATATGGGCGGAGATGAAGGCGCTGTGCGCGGAGGCGGGCGTCGCGGCGGGGAAGGTGTTCCCGCACAACCTGCGGCACCTGTTCGCGCGCGCGTTCTACCGCGTGAGCCGCGACATCGTAAAGCTCGCGGACGTGCTCGGCCACTCGAGCATAGAGACGACGCGCATCTACCTCATATCCACCGGCGCGGAGCACGCGAAAACGCTTGCAAGATTGGGATTAGTTGTATAGGACAATATACGCATATTGTCCTGACGGGGGGAGTTTGTATGGAACAGCAGCCGCGGGCGCCGGACGGCGGTGCGGCGAGGATGAGCTGGGAGAGCATAGAGAGCTTCATCGAGCATATGGAGAAGCGCGGCTGCGCGCCGGACACGCTCAAGACCTACAGGCGCGGGCTGCTGAAGCTGTACCGCTTTCTCCCGGCGGACAAGCTGATATACCGCGGCACGCTCGAGCAGTGGCGCGACGAGATGCTCGGCGATTACACGGCCCGCACGGCCAACGTCAACATCTCGGCGGCGAACAGCTATCTCGAGTATCTCGGCGCGCGGGAGTTCCAGCTGACGAAGCCGCTGCCGTCGCCCGAGGACAGCGGCCAGCCGGAGATAACGCGCGCGGAGTATCTGCGTATGCTCGAGCGCGCCCGGGAGGACGGGAACGAGCGGGCCTACCTGCTGACGAATGTCTTCGCCTGCGTCGGGATAACGGTGCAGGAGCTGCCCTGCGTGACGGCGGAGGCCGTCGCCGCCGGAAGGGTGGACGCGCCGAGCTTCGACGGGCGGCCGGTTAAGCTGCCGGAGGCGCTGCGGCGGGAGCTGCGGGGCTTCATGGAGCGCGGCGGCATCCGCGCCGGGCCGGTGTTCTAACGCGCAGCGGCCGCAGCCTGAACCGCACGACGGTCACCGAATGCATTCAGCGCCTCGCCTGCGCCGCGAAGATAGGCCCCGGCAAAGGCAACCCGCGCTGCCTGCGCAAGCTGTGCCAGAGCGCGCGGGAAAAAATAGCGCTTGGCCTGCTGCCGCTCGCCGAGCGCGATAGGCTGGAACAATACGAGAACTGAGGAGGAATAAACGGAGATGAAAATACTTCTTAAAAAATTTTTAGCCCTGCTATTAGCTATGAAGCTGACGATGAGCTTGGCCCCCGTAACGGCGATGGCGGAGGCAGACGGGGAAGGCGAGGGCTCCGGCAATGATTTGTCGGGGTATTTCAACGCCGAAATAGATAATATCACCCTCAAGGGCAACGCGGTAATATAGAAGGCTGCACGATTGACGAGGACATCGAGCTCACCGTAAGCGATACTCACGTCAGCTTCCAGATTGACGAAGCCGGCTTCTCGCCCTTCGCGCTGGTCTGGCAGGAGCCCAGCCCCAGCAGCGATATGAGCGTCACCAAGACGGCGGACAAGGACAGTATAGAGGTCGGCGAGACAGTGACCTACACCATCACCGTCACGAATACCGGCAACCAGAGGCTCGAGAATATCAGCGTCACCGGCGTCTTCAGCGGCAGGGGCGAGCTCGAGCTGAGCGACGACACCACCTTCAGCCTCAACCCCGGCGAGAGCAAAACCCTCACCGCGACCTATAAGGCCCTCCGCGCCGACGCGGGCGCGATACTGACGAACACCGTCACCGCCGTCTGCGGCGAGCTCAGCGTGAGCGCGACGGAGAAGGTCAAGGTCGAGCGCCCCTGGACGCCCACCCCGCCGACCGGCGGCGATGACGACGACGAGCCGGAGGAGCCGGACGACGTCGTGCCGCCGATGCTCAACGGCGACGACCACTACGCCTACATAATCGGCTATGAGGACGGCACCGTCCGCCCGAACGGCCAGATTACCCGCGCCGAGGTCGCGACGATAATCTTCCGCCTGCTCAAGCCCGAGGTGCGCGACGGCAACCTCACGGACGAGAACAATTTCACCGACGTGAACGAGGGCGACTGGTACAACATCGCCATCTCCACGCTTGTGAAGCTCGGCATCATCGAGGGCCGCAGCGACACGATTTACGACCCGAACGCCGCGATAACCCGCGCCGCGTTCGCGACGCTCTTCGCCCGCTTCGACGAGAGCGGCGCGGCGGCTGAGGGCGGCTTCAGCGACATCGCCAATCACTGGGCCCGCGAGAGCATCGAGCGCGCCGCGGCCCTCGGCTGGATAAACGGCTACGAGGACGGCACCTTCCGCCCCGACAACGCCATCACCCGCGCCGAGGCGATGACCATGATAAACCGCGTCCTCAACCGCGACCCGGTGGAGAACGACGATCTCCTGCCCGATATGCGCGTCTGGAGCGACAACCGGCCCGGCGCGTGGTACTACTTCGCCGTGCAGGAAGCCACGAACAGCCACGAGTACACCCGCCCCGATTCCCACGAGGACTGGACGGAAATGACCCCCGACCCCGACTGGGAGAGGTATCAGTAAAATAACGCGGGCCAGCCCCGGCGAAGAATTCGCCGGGGCTGGTTTTGGCTTTATCGGGGATTGAATTTACACGACCATTCTCGCGAGCTTCTTCCTGTAGACGCGGAGCGCGATGAGCGCCGCCGCCAGGGCGTAGGCCGCCATTATGAGCCAGCCGGCTTCCGCGCCGAGTATGCCGCCGACGGACGGGTCCATGGCGAAAATCTCGCCGCGTATCCGGCTGAGCCCGTAAGTGTTCGGTATAGCCAGCGCTATGGCGCGCAGTATGCCCGTGGAGTATTTTATCGACGCGGTGGCCCCGGACAGGAACCACAGCACGACCGTGGACGCCATGGTGAACACCGCCGCGCCGCTGAAGCTGTCCGAGAGCAGGGCGGCAATCTCCGCGAAAAACACGTAGGTCACGCCCAGGACCAGCAGAGTCGGGATGATGCCGGGCAGGAAGGCGGCGATATTCACGCCCGAGATAACGTACGCGAGCGCCGCGTTGACGAGGGCCGTTATCGTCCCGGCCAGGAGCGCCACTAGCACTCTCGCGAGCAGCGAGGCCCAAATTCCGTTGGGCGACAGGCGGTATTCGCAGAGCGTTTCGTCCACCTTTTCCTTGTAGAAGAGATAGAGCATATTGAACATTGAGCCGAGCAGGAACGCGAGCAGGAACACGGCGACGGCGATGATATCAAACCAGGGGAGCTGGGTCTCGACGTTCAGCCTCTCTTCAACTTCAATCCGCACCCCGGGGTCGGCCGCCCTGTAGAAGGCCAGAATCCCCTCGTCGAGATACAGCCGCAGGTTCTTCGCCATATCCGTGTTGTAGTTGTTGAATATGTAATCTATGGATGCGCTGCCGCCGCCGGACAGCGCGCTGCTGAAATCCTCTCCGACAACGATTACGCCGTTTACCTTTCCCTGATTGTACAGCTCCATGGCCTGCTCATAGCCGGCTGCGAACTCCTCGAAATACGGCCTGTCCCCGAGCGGGGAGATCTGGCTGAACACGGCCTCCTCCAGCATGGCCCCGTAGGGGCCGCGATCCTCGTTTACCCACGCCAGCTTGAGGGGGTTGAAGTCGCCGAAGGTGAGCGCAAAGATGATGAGGATGATAGTGGGCGCTATAATCCCCGCGGCCAGCGACTTCGGATCCGCCCTGAAAAGAATCAGCAGCTTTTTAAGCTCCGCGGCAAACACCCTCATCTCACGCGCCCTCCTTCCGTATCCAGCGCGCGTACACGGCCGCGATGGCCGCGGCGGAGAGCAGCAGCGCGGTCATAAGCGCGGCGAACCCGGCCGCCAGCTGGGTTTTGCCGCTGAAGTAGCACCAACGGACTATTTCAATCGCGTATGTCGCGGGATTCAGGCGGCCGAGCGCGTTCGCCGCGTCCCCGAAATATGAGAGCGGCCCGAAGCCTCCGCCGCCGACCCAGAGCACGAGAGCTGACACGAGCGAAATGAGGAAGGCTGTCAGCGAGGATTTTACATATATCCCGAGGCACATCCCGAGGCAGGCGAAAATGCAGCAGACCAGCAGCGCGGAGCACACGAAGCAAAGCGCGTGTACGGGCAGCGCGCCGGATATGGCAAAGAAGACCGCGAGGAAAGCGGCGCCCGATACGCAGCACTTGAGCATATTGGCCAGGAGCTTCCCGGCCAGCAGGGCCCCCGACGCGCCTGGGCTGAGCTTGAGCAGCGCGGCCGTGTGATTGGCCCACTCGCCGGTTATCGACAGCATACCGAAGACCAGGCCGGACAGCATCAGCCCGAACACGAGCACGCTGACCCCGAAGCCCGTGTCCCAGGGTATGTCCTGCGCGTACATCGTGAGCTCGTTGACCAGCACATTGCCGCCGGGACGCAGCTCCTCGATGTAGTCTACGATTGCCCCGCTCAGACGGTTGCGGAAGTTTTTCGTCATGTTTTCGTTGACGTCGTTTAAATAGTGAATTATCCTGCCGGTTATAAGCCCGCCGGCTGCCTCCGGCTCCCGCTCGACGGCGATTAGATTACTCTCGGCGTTCGTCGGCGGCACATTTTCTTCGGCCGGCCGGAGCTCCAGGTATGCGGTCCCGTCCGGCGCCCGGAAATCCTCCATGGAGCGCAAAAACGCGCTTGAATCCGTGCCGGGCCATACCTGCGCCGGTATGAGTATGCCCGACGAGAGCATCAGGAAGAAAGCCAGCAGGAAGAGCAGAGGGGAGACGAGCGTCGCGAGATTGAAGGAGAGGTCCTCCTTTACGCATTTGAGTTCCTTGACGGCTATCGCTGTAATACGCATAACCACCCTCCTAATCACGGAGGCTTTTGCCCGTATGGTGCAAAAACACATCGTCGAGGCCGGGCTTCATGAGCGAGACGCTCTCGATTTCAACCGCGCCCTTGAGCCGCTCGAGCACCTCCGCCAAATCCTTTTCGCCGCCGGGAGCCCTTATTACGACGGCGCCGCCGTCCTCCGTGAAATCGCCGACGCGCTCCCTGATGATTCCGGCGGGTATGCCGCCCCTGAGCGTCAGGCGTATCGTCCCCGTGCCGAGCGCGGCCTTCAGGTCAGCCGGCCGGCCCTCGCAGACCTTCCTCCCGCGGTCGATTATAATGACCTCGTCGCAGAGGGCGTCCGCCTCCGCCATGACGTTCGTCGCCGTGATGATGGTCTTGTCGGCTGCCTTGAGGCCCAGTATGTACTCGTATATTCTGTGCGTGCTCTGCACGTCCACGCCGAGAGTGGGCTCGTCGAGCAGGAGGATTTGCGGGTCGTTGAGCAGCGCCCTGCCTATGCCGAGCCGCCTGCACATCCCGCCCGAGTAATTCTTGACCGGCTCGTCTGCGCGGCCGGAGAGGTCGACGAGCGAGAGGATTTCGTCTATCCGCCTTTCGATGCCGCGCGACCCCTTCGGCATATACAGCGCCGCGTGGAACCTGAGGTTTTCCCTCGCACTGAGCTCGGGATAGAGCGCCGTGCTCTGGGGGAGCAGCCCTATCTGCCGGCGCGTCTCCTTATAATCCCTTACCGGGTCTAGCCCGCAGACCCGGATCCTGCCGCTGTCTGGCTTGTACAGGCCGGTGATGAGGTTGAAAATTGTGGTTTTTCCCGCGCCGTTCGGCCCGAGCAGGCCGTAGATTTTCCCCGGTTCCGTGTACAGAGTCAACCCGTCTATGCGTTTCACCCTGCCGAGAGCTTTGTCAACCCGCTCAAGGCAGACCGTGTATCCCGACTCAGCCATGGCCTCCGCCGTCCTTTCCCGGGCCCTGCCCGTTATTTGCCTGTTCCGTGCATGAAGACGTCGGTTATCAGCTTGCCCGCCGCCTCAGCGGAGATGTTGTGCGCGAGGAAGAAGGCCGGATTGTATACGCCGCGCACCAGCGCCATAAGGAGCGCCGCAAGTAGCTCCGCGTCGAGCTCCGCGCGCAGCGACCCGTCCCGCTGGGCCTCGGAGAGCAGCCGCGCTATAAGCCTCTCGCGCGATGACCGAAGCTCGTCTATCCTCTGCCACAGCTCCGGGAGGCTGTGCTCGAGGTCGTAGAGGAAATCCCGGTCCATTTTCAGGTACAGGCTGGATATGAGCCCTATGCAGCGCTCCATCTTTTCGCCGAGCGGCATTTTGGACCCGAGAAGGGCGGAGACCTGCTCGTCCGCCTCGGAGAGCAGCCTGTCGACAACCCTGACCGCGAGCGCGTGCTTGCTCTCAAAGAGCTTGTAGAGCGTCACCTTGCTGACAGCCGCCTCCTGCGCTATTTCGTTCAGATTCAGCCTCCTGTAGCCCACCCGGAAGAGCTGCCGCTCCGCGATGTCTAAAATAGTCTTCTCCAACGCCGCCCTCTCGTAAGCCATAATGCGCCTCCAAAAATGAACTTATTTTACTCCTTGAGTTTATTTTATAAGATTACGCCGGAAATGTCAAGCACGAATATGAAAAACCCACCAGCAAACAGCATCCACGCCGGGAGGCTTCCCTCCCGAGCGGACGTATTATGAGTATAGGCGCTGTTTTCAGCACCCAATTTGCCCGTTGACGGCTCTGGATTATACATTTTAAGTTATTTGGTAGACTGACAATAATATCTATAAACATTATAATAAAGTTATTCCAAACTCTTTTAAGGAGACTACAGATATGGGGATCGGAGCGATGGGCATATTTGATACCGAGGCGTTTTCTTCTGACCACAGCCTCGAAAAGGCCGAATGGCGCAGAAAAGCGTGGTCGATCCCCGACCTTCGCGGCGGCAAGCGGGACTGGTTCGCTCTGACGCTGGAACTGCTGACACTGGTGGGGGACGGGCAGGCGGCGGAGCTGGACAGCTATCCTCAGGTGAGCTCTGTCCCAAACGTGCAGACATGGCGCGTGTATGCCCCGTTCCTGAAGGGCATGGGGCTGGCCGCAAGCCAGTCCGGCGCCCTGGCGCTGACTGAGACGGGACGAGCATTTCTGCGCGAACCCACGCGCCTTGCGTTCGCGGACATACTACAGAACAAGGTCCGGCTCTTCGGCGAAGTCCTCGCGATTATCCGCCATGAGCCGGCGACTGTAGAAGAGGTTGACGGGCTGCTTCACGAAGGCTATAAGCTTGATTGGGAAAACCTGAACAACACCCGCCGGAGGATGGATTGGCTCGAGGTATTGGGGCTCATACAGAATGTCGGGGGCAGGAAGTGGTCGATCACGGAGACGGGCGAAGAGGCCCTGGGCAGATGGCGCCTCGTCTCTCCGGATGCGCTGATGTGCGGTGACAACGAGAAGGACGGCGCAGAGCTATCCGACCCGCCGCCAGAGATTGCTGCGCTACTGCAGAGGCTGGCCGGCTCGCCGGAGCTGCACTCCGGACGCTGCACATATAACATCTGGGCGCCCGGCCCGAACAGGATTGAAAACCTGAGGCAAATAATCCAGTTCGCATCCGAACGAGTTGAACGCAAGGAGTTCTTCCGGCTTATCGAAAAGCAGTTCAACCTTAAAGAGAGCAGCGTCGAGTCAATGCTGCCGTTCCTGAAGGCGTCGGGCCTTTTGGAGGAGGTTGGACGCAATGTTTACTGCGCCACCGGCGCCGGACTCGCCTGGCTCAGAAGCGGCGACGATGTGGATTTCATCAGGATCCTCCATGCAAATATGAAGTTCGTAGGAGAGATGATTGCCTGCGCCGAAGACGGCGTTGTCCGCAATGACCTCTATGCAATCGCGAAAGGCTATGGCCTCAACACGGAGAAGGCGCGGTGGATTGCCGGCTTCCTGATTGAAGCGGGGCTGCTGGAGGAGACGAGGTATCTTCATCTGAAGGCGACGCGGGCCGGCGCGCTCATGGCTTCGAGCCTGCCGCTGGAGGGCGAGCCGGCCAAAACGGCTGAAGCGCCGGGCACCCCGGATGACGAGCGTCCGGAGGCGGAAGCGGCTTCTGCCGGAGAGCGGCTCTTTGAGCGGCTCCTCCGCGCCTCATGCGACCCCGCGGCGGAAGGAAAGCCGTCCGGCACGGCCTTCGAGGAGGAGATTGCAGAGGCCTTCCGGTATATGGGCTTTGACGCAAAGCGGCTCGGAGGGCCGGGCAACACAGATGTTCTGGTCCGGTGGAGCGACGATGAGGGCGGGAGCTTTGCGGCCGTTGTCGAAGGGAAGTCCAAATCCGGCGGCGCAGTCCACCACACCGATATAAGCGACGTCTCCATCGACGCGCACATGGAGAAGAACAACGCTGATTTTGCGGCTGTCATAGGCCCGGGCTTCAGCGGCGACACAATCAGGAACCACGCACGAAAAAAGAAAATCGCGCTCATCACCGCCGCGGAATTGGCGGAGATTGCGCGCGAGGCGCACTCGCTGGGGTTGAGCGTTCGGGAGATTTCAACCGTATTCGTCGTCCCCGACGGGCTGTCACGGCTCTTTGAGCTCATAGCAGGCAGGCGCAGGGAGCTGGATATAATTTCAGAAGTGACCGCGAAGCCGTACAGGGAACAGGAACCGCTGGGCGGGCTGTCTCCGCGGGACATGTTCCTGCTCCTGAGATCGGCGGACGTCTCGCCGTCAATGGAAGAACTGCGCGCGGCGTTCAAAACGCTTTCTCAGCCGGAAATCGGCCTCCTATTGCCCGTGAATTCAACCCCGTCTGAGGAAAACGCGACATATGTTCTGTACAACGGAGAGAGGGTGGTGAACAGGCTCCGCGCTCTGGCAGACGCCATAGAAAAGGGGCTTGTGAGCTGACTTCGGGCTTTAGGCCAAAGCGCTGAAGGCTGATACGTCAAAAAGGCTGCCGCAATCATAATTGCGGCAGCCTTGCTTATTGGCGCTTACAGGGTCCTTGCAAGGGCATAGGCGGCGGCGTGGGCTTTGGCGAGGTTGGAAACCTCAGCGCTGTCGCCGATGTTGTATACTTCGGGCACCAGGCCGCGCAGGGCCTCGGCCAGGTCGTTATTCGGAGCGTCGCCCGTGCACATGACGACATTGTCGCAGGGGATGTCGAAGCGGAAGCCGAAGCCGTACTTGTCGGCGACAACCACCTTGTCTTCGCATATTTCGTGGCACCTCTGACCGAGGTGGATGGTCACTCCCCAGCGATGCAGGCCGTGAAGCAGCACGCAGCGATTGCCGAACATATAGCCCGGGGCGAGCATATCGGTCATTTCAACCAGCGTGACCTCATGGCCCTCGGAGCCCAGCTTTTCGGCCACTTCGCAGCCGACGTCTCCGCCGCCGACAACGACTACGCGCTTGCCCTCGACGGCGCGGCCGCCTATCAGGTAGTCCTTGCCGCTTATGACATTCGGCAGGTCGATTCCGGGAACGGGCAGCGGATGCGGCTTCACGCCGGCGGCTATGATGACGGCGTCGGGGTCAAATTCGCGTACGCTCTCCACCGTGGCTTCGGTGTTGTAGAGCACGGGTATGTCGTTGGCGCGCACGGTCTCATAGAAATACGGTATCAGAGCCTTGAAGTGATCCTTCATGAGGGGCTTCTCGGCGTAGCGTATCTGGCCGCCGAGAGAGTCGCTCTTCTCCATTATTGTGACGTCATGCCAGCGTTTCTTGAGAATCTTGGCCGCCTCGATGCCGGCTGGGCCGCCGCCGACGACTAGGACCTTCTTGACCTTGTCCGCGGGCGGGAGATCGTAGCGGCTCCCGACGGACAGCGCGCCGTTGCCGGAACAGTAGCAGTGCGCTCCGCTCGCAAGCTGATCGGAGGCGCAGACATAGCAGCCGATGCAGGGGTGGATTTCCCCGTCGCGGCCCTCCTCCAGGAGACGCACGAAATGGGGCTCGACCACGCAGCTCTTCCCGATGAATACGAAGTCGCAGACGTCGTCGTCAAAGAGCTTCTGTATGTGCTCAGCCTTCCGGACATCGCCGCCGGCTATGAACTGGGTCTTGAGGTTTTCGCCGAAGAGCTGCTTTGCATAGTCGCGGAAGGCCTTGGCCGCGGGGGCCATCGGCGTCGCGGGAGAGGCGGTGAAGGGGAGAGAATTGTCGTCAGGCATGACCTGCGTGCCGCCGGCCATGACCTCGATGCCGTCGACGCCGAGCTCGCACAGGCGCTTTACGATGTACATGCCCTCCTGGAAGGTGATACCTTCGCCGTTGAGAAGGCTGGGCTTTACCAGCAGCGCGAAATCCTCGCCGCAGAGGGCGCGGGTCTTGCGGATGATGTTCTCCAGGAAGAGCATACGGTTCTCGATGGGGCCGCCATACTTGTCCTTGCGCTGGTTGCTCAGGGAGTTCAGGAACTGGACGCAGAGATAGTAGCCGGTGGAGTGTATCTCGACGCCGTCGAAGCCCGCCTTTTTCGCCCTGAGCGCCGCGGCCGCGTACTTGTCCTCGATGGCCTCAATCTCGGGTATGGTGAGCTCGCGCGGCGTCTCGCGCTCGACGCCGATGATGTACATCATGGGCATCGGGATGGCGGAGGGGCCGACGGGCCTGTCGCCTATAACCTCCCGCTTCGCGCCGCGCCCGGTGTGACTTATCTCGGCGACTATCTTGCAGCCTTCGGCGTGGACGGCGTCGACAAGCTTTTTGAGGCCGGGGATATAGCTGTCGTTATCTATGCGCAGCTGGTTTGCAGTGTTGAGGCCGAGCGGATAGTCTACGCATACGTGCTCGGTAGAAATCATGCCGAAGCCGCCCTTTGCGCGTTCGACATAATGGCGGATACAGGCGTCGTTGACGTAGCCGCCTTCGGTGTTGCTCAGACCCATGGAGGGCATGAACGAACGGTTGCGGACTTCAACGCTGCCGATTTTTCCCGGCTGGAAAAGACTCGGGCAATTACAGGTTGACATTTCTAAACCTCCATGCAATAATTTTATTGTCAGCTCAGGCTGATTGATTTTTTCGGGAGCGAATAGAGCGATGAAGAGACAGCAGGAGAGAGCGCTGAACACAAGGAATAGGATTTTGACCGCCGCTGCGGAGCTGTTTGCGCAAAAGGACTGCGACAACGTATCCATATCCGAAATTGTCGAGCGGGCCGATTCCTCCGTCGGCGCGTTTTACGGCCATTTCAAATCGAAGGACGAGCTCGTTACCCGGATCTGGCTGGATGTAACGACGTCCATTATAGCCGAGGACACCGAGCGCGCCGCGCGTATAACGGACAAATATGAGTTTGTGGACTTCCTCGTGGAGCGGGCCAAAGAGAGCCTTCGCAATCCGGTCATGAACTCGCTCTACAAATACTGCCGCATGACGCCGGAAGACGCGCGGGAGCTCTCGAGCTACGCCTCCCGATTTCTGGCGATGATACGCAATATGCTCAACAGCTGCGCACCGAATGCCAGCGAGGAGACGCTCTGGAGCTACGCGAGCCTCATACACACGATAATCAATGCCCGGTCGCGCGAGGGGTATGACCAGGCGTACATGCGCTTCAGCGATTCCGTGCTGCGCGACGCAATACTCGCCCTGATGGACGCCTGCAGCGCTTCGGTTGGCTAGCCTGAATTCCGACAATAGAATTCTATTCTGTTTTATTCCTGCCGTCAAGTCAAATCCGATTTATCCAAGACCGATATTAGAATTGCATTCTAATACTTTTCGGACCTGATATATTCTTTTTCCCGCCGGATTCCTTGGATTCCGGCGGAATCTTTTCGTATAATTCGCCTTTTTCTTATTGTTACAAAAATCGCCGGTACATTTTGTGAAAGTTATACAATTGACAAACTCGGGCTTGGCTGTTAGTGTGTTTATAGAATGGCATTCTGATTCTGACGCAATCTCAAGTGAAAAGAGGTGTGGTTCACAGTGAACGTAAACATTGAACTGAGCCCGGGGAAGAGAAAGCTTGTCATGTTCTCGGTGCTTATACAGCAGTTCGCGTTTCTGGTAATCAGTTTCGGCAACGGGGCGGCAATGCCGGCGATAGTCGAGAGCCTGGGATAGAGCGAATACTACGCTTTTATAGGCGTTGTCTATTCGCTGAGTCAGGCCATCATTGCCCCCATAGCCGCCACCATAGGCGACCGCGTAGGACGGAAATGGATAAATGCGGGCTCGCTTGTGCTTATGTGCGCATTCCTTATTCTGGCGTATTTCTCTACCAACTTTGTCATGCTGCTCATCGCCTGGTTCCTCTGCGGCGCGGCTATAGGCGGCTTCATGTCCGGGCCGTTCCTGATTATGATGGATATCTATGAGCAGAAGGACTGGGGAAAAATGTCCGCAAATATCGTCACCGCGCTCTCGCTCGGCATGATAGTCGGCCCCATCGTTACCGGAATGCTGGTGGATGCCGGATATATGCGGATGTTCTTCCTGCTCCCCATTCCTTTCTTCATCATCGCTTCGGCTATACAGTTTGCGCTCTATCCCAATAAACGCAGGGAGGGAGGCACTCGCTTCGACGCACCGGGCGTGATTTATCTGGTGCTCGCGCTTGTCCCGTTTGTGGTCATATTGAACTTTGCCGGCAGTATGTTCCCGTGGGCGAGCGCCACGACGCTTTTGCTCGCTGCGGTGACGGTCATAGCGCTTGTGCTGCTTATCCGCCGAGAAACGCGCACGGAATTCCCCGCCTTCCCAATTGGCGCGCTTAAAAACAGGATAATACTCCTCTGCGCGCTTATCTGCTTCCTGGCCTCCGCCTACTCCGTTCTGACGGCCGGCTTCCTTATCTACTTCGCACAGGTTGTGCTTCAGGCTTCGGCCACCTCCGGCTCGACGCTCCTTCTGCCGCAGGTGCTTGTATCCATGATATTGCCGCAGTTCGTAGGGCGCTGGGCGGGCGGCAACCAGAACCGCTACCGGCTTGCCCTCGCCGTGATGGGCGTGCTGTTCGCAGTTACTCTCGGCGGCATCTCCATGATGAAGGCCGGCAGCTCAATGGTTATCTTCTACGCGCTTATGGCGGTAGGCGGAATTGGATATACATTCCTGAACAATTTGATGGCGCCTTTTGTGAGCATGAATGTCGACCGCTCTCAGATTGGAGCGGCAAACGGGCTCAAGAGCTTCTTTACCACTCTCGGAACTGCGGTCATGGGCAGCGTCTTTGGGCTTATTCTCGGACTCTTTGAGAATATCGCCACAGCTCTCGCCGCGGCGTTTGTCTTCGGCGCTGTCTGCTGCCTTGTAGTTACGCCCCTGACGCTTGTCCTGGCCAAGAAAAAGCCGGAATAAATATCGTTCCCAATATAACAGAAAAGGAGAATTATCATGGCAGATTACAACAGGATGCGCTGCGAGGGCAAAGTCGGCGTCGTCACCGGCTGCACCTCCGGAATAGGCCTCGCCACCATTACGATGATGGTAGAAGAGGGCGCCGAAGCCTATATGATGGTCCGCAATCTGGAAAAGGCAAAGCCCATTGCGGAAGAGCTGAACGCCCGCGGCCCCGGCAGGATTGCGGGAATAGTGTATTTCGACGCCGAGAAGCTCGAGACCATCGAGCCCGCCATCAAGGAGATTTACGAAAAGGCGGGACGAATAGATATGTTCGTGAACAACGCTATCGGCGTCGGCGCTGCCGGTACCTCGCCCGACAACGACACGGTCACAAATACGAGTCCCGAGACGACGCGGCTGCTCTTCAAGGGTATAATCGGCGTCGCCGCCGAAACTGCGAGAGTCGTCATCCCGCTGATGATAGCCGGCGGCGGAGGCAGCATTGTGCAGAACTCGTCCCTCACGGCCAATCAGGCCGATACGACCCGCACCTATTACGGTATCGCGAAATCGGCAGTAAATATGCTCACGAAGCATATTGCCCTGCAATATGGGCGTCAGGGCGTTCGCTGCAACGCCGTGCTCCC
>DVKN01000055.1 GCA_018716005.1 Candidatus Scatomorpha stercoravium | reverse complement strand
CTCGTCATGTTCGGCTTCATCATCGCCGGGCTCATACTCTTCACCGCCGGCTCCTTCCGCCGCGCGGCGAGGGAAAAGGCCGCCGCGGACACATAGCCGAGTAAAGCGCCGCTTGCGCGGCGCAAGCCGTGCTTTACAAAACGAAAAGCCGCCCCATCCGGGGCGGCTTTCGCTTATGATTTTTACTTGAGCACGGCCTTATTGAAGCTCTTCTTGCCGCGGCGGAGAATCACGCCCGCGCGGAGCTCGTCCTCCGTGAAGGTCTTCGCGATGTCCTCGACCTTCTCGTCGTTCGCGGTGACGCCGCCCTGCTGGACGTTGCGGCGGGCGTCGCTCTTGCTCTGGCAGAGGCCGCACTTCACGAGCAGGGTCAGCACGTCGATGCCGCCGTCGGCGAGGTCGCCGGCCGCGAGCTCGGTGGTGGGCATATGCTCGCTCGCGCCGCCGCCGAAGGCGGCGCGCGCGCCCTCGCGGGCCTTATTGGCCTCCTCCTCGCCGTGCACGAGGCTGGTGAGCTCCCAGGCGAGGATGTCCTTGGCCTCGTTGATCTTGGCGTCCTTCCAGGAGGCCATCTCGTCTATCTGCTCGAGCGGGAGGAAGGTCATCTTGCGCAGGCAGTTCATGACGTCCGCGTCGTCGATGTTGCGCCAGTACTGGTAGAAGTCGTAGGGGCTGGTCTTGTTGGGGTCGAGCCAGACCGCGCCGGCCTGGGTCTTGCCCATCTTCTTGCCCTCGCTGGTGAGCAGCAGGGTGATGGTCATGCCGTAGGCGTTCTTTCCGAGCTTGCGGCGGATGAGCTCCGTGCCGCCGAGGATGTTGGACCACTGGTCGTCGCCGCCGCACTGCATCATGCAGCCGTACTTCTGGTACATATGGTAGAAGTCGTAGCTCTGCATAATCATGTAGTTGAACTCGAGGAAGCTCAGGCCGCGCTCCATGCGCTGCTTATAGCACTCGGCGCGGAGCATGTTGTTGACGGAGAAGCACGCGCCGACCTCGCGCAGCAGCTCGATATAGTTGAGGTTGAGGAGCCAGTCGGCGTTGTTGACCATGAGGGCCTTGCCGTCGGAGAAGTCGATGAACTTGCTCATCTGCACCTTGAACTTGTCGGCGTTGGCCTGAATCTGCTCCTGGGTCAGCATCTGGCGCATATCGGTGCGGCCGGAGGGGTCGCCGACCATGGTCGTGCCGCCGCCGAGCAGGGCTATCGGGCGGTTGCCCGCGAGCTGGAGGCGGCGCATGAGGTTGAGAGCCATGAAGTGGCCGATGTGCAGGCTGTCCGCCGTGGCGTCGAAGCCTATATAGAACGTGGCCTTACCCGCGTTTACGAGCTCGCGTATCTCCTCCTCATCGGTGAGCTGGGCGATGAGTCCTCTGGCTTTGAGTTCTTCAAAAATCTGCATCGATCTGACTCCTTGTAATTTAATTTCCGGGAAAATCCGCGCCGCCGGGTCAGGGCGCGGGGGATTCGCTGATTATTCCGCTTCCTTAATCATCTCTGCGGCGCGGTCGGCGCACCAGGCGCACAGGCCGTTGCAGATGCTGTGGTCGCCGTCCACGGCGGCGAGCAGGTCCTCGCAGCGTATCGCGCCGAACTTCTCCTTGAATTCGTCGGCGAGCTGCTTGCAGGCGATGGCGGTGGGCTGGCCGGGCTTGCCGAGGCCGTCCCTGCCGATGGTGAGGCCGATGGACAGCACCGCGCCCGCGTAGGCGCCGCAGGCCTCCCCGCAGCGCAGGCCGCCGCCGAAGCCAGCGCTGGCCGCCTTGGCCGCCGCCTCGTCGAGGCCGGTGAGCTCGTCGAGCGCCACGACGACGCTCTGCGCGCAGTTGAGGGTGTTCTTCAGTTCCGCAGCTTTTTCACCGTAGGTCATTTCTCTTTTCCTCCCATTTTGAATTTATACGCCGCGTCGAGCTGTTCCCCGGCGCTCCTGAGCGTAGTTTCCGTTATATTGTCGCCGCCGTGCAGCCGCGCGAGCTCGCGGATGCGGCCGGCCCGGTCGAGGGCCGTGACGGCGGTGTATGTCCGCCCGTCCTCGACGCGCTTCTCGACATGGAAGTGCGTGTCCGCCATCGCGGCTATCTGGGCGAGGTGCGTCACGCATATGACCTGCCGCGTCCGCGCGATGTGCGCGAGCTTCTCCGCCACGCGCTGCGCGGCCACGCCGGACACGCCCTCGTCTATCTCGTCGAAGACCAGCGTCTCGGCCCCAGCGCGCTCAGAGAGGACGTCCTTCATCACGAGCATTATCCTCGCGAGCTCGCCGCCGGAGGCTATGCGCGAAATCCTGCCCACGGCCTCGCCGGCGTTCGCGCTCATGAGGAAGCGCACCTCGTCCGCGCCGTGCTCGCCGAAGCCCGGCTCGCCCTCCATGGGCGATATCTCGGCGACGAACCTGACTCCGGGCATGGAGAGCTCCCGCAGCCCGGCCTGGACGCGCTCGGTGAGGCGCTTTGCCGCTTCAGAGCGTTTACGTGTAAGCTCTTTGGCGGCATTATACGCCGTTTTCTGCCGTTTGGCAAGCTCCAATGCCAATTCCTCCCGCCGCTCAGCGGAGTTCGAGAGCTCGGCGAGCTCGTCCCTCGCGCGCTCTAGCGTGTCGATGAGGCCGGCCTCGTCGGTGGAATAGCGCTTTTCGAGCCGGCGGAGCTGCGCGAGGCGGCTCTCGAGGCGGTCGTACTCGCCGGGCGAGAAGTCGAAGCTCTCGCGGAAGTCGCGTATCCTCTCGGCGGCGTCCGTGAGCTCGCTGAGGGCGGAATCCACCTCGTCCGCGGCCTCCTTCAGCTCCTCGGCCATGCCGGCGGCGCGGCGGCACCAGCCGGAGGCGTCGCCCGCGAGCTCTATCGCGCTGGGCGAGGCGCCGTAGAGCGCGTCGTAGGCCGCGTCGAGGGCCTCGGTGAGCTTCTCGGAGTTGCGCAGGAGGTCGCGCCGGGCCGTGAGAGCCTCCTCCTCTCCGGCGCTCAGCTGCGCGCCGGAGAGCTCGGCTATCGTGCGCTCGAGGTCAGCCATGCGGCTCTCGCGCTCGCGCTCGTTCATGTCGAGCTTCCTGAGCGCGGCGCGCGCGGCGCGCCAGGCCTCGTATTTCACGCCGTAGGCGGCGAGCTCGCCGTCGAGCTGCGCGAAGGCGTCGAGATACGCGCGGTGGTTCGCCTCGTCGAGGAGGGCGCGGCCGTCGTTCTGGCCGTGGATGTCAAGCAGCAGCGCGCCGAGACACCTTAGCTCGGCGGCGGTGACGCTCTGCCCGTTTACGGCGGCGGAGCTCTTCCCCTCGGCGCTGACGCGGCGGCGGAGGATTATCTCCCCGTCCTCGGCGTCGAGGCCGTTATCGGCGAGGTATTTCTCCGCCCGTTCGGAGCTGAAGACGGCGCTGACTGCGGCCTTCGGCGCGCCGGTGCGGACGAGCTCCCGGCTCACCCTGCCGCCGAGCACGGCCTGGAGCGAGTCTATGACTATGCTCTTGCCCGCGCCGGTCTCGCCGGTGAGGACGTTGAGGCCCGGCCCCGGCTCTATGTCCGCGCGCTCTATGACCGCGATGTTCTCTATGTGCAGCTCCCTGAGCATGATATCACCTTAAAACAGCTTCTGAATCTCGCCGCGGAAGGCCTCGGCGCTCTTCACGTCGCGCATGGCCATGAAGACCGTGTCGTCGCCGGCGACCGTGCCGACGAGGGCGGGGATGTCCATGCCGTCTATGGCGCTGCTGGCCGCGGAGGCGAGGCCGGGCAGGGTCTTCAGGACTATTATGTTCATGGCCGTGTCGCAGCTGATGACGCTCTCGCGGAAAATCTTCGCGAGGCGCTCGCTGCGGGCCTCGTTTACCGGCTGGCTGGGCATGGAATAGCGGTAGTGTCCGACGCCGGTGAGCTCCTTGACGAGGCGCAGCTCCTTGATGTCGCGCGAGAGCGTGGCCTGAGTGCTCTTAATTCCGCGCTGGGAGAGGGCCTCCATCAGCTGGTTCTGAGTCTCGATATCCTGGCCCGTGACTATCTCGATGATGGCGTTCTGTCTCGCAGTTTTCATGTCAGTCTCCTTATATAGAATGGGGTTTCCTGCCTGTCAGGGCGCGGCCAGCTTGCCGAGGGCCGCGTTATAGAAGCTCTCCCTGCCCATCTCGGCGAGCATGAGAGTGTTCGAGCTGCGGCGCACGCGCACCTCGTCGCCGGGCAGGAGCTCGAAGGCGGCGCTGCCGTCCACGCTCAGGAAGACGCGCCGGTTGTCGCGGTGGCGGGAGCTTATCGAGATGCGCCGCTCCGGCGAGAGCACGAAGCTGCGCGCGCTCATCGAATGGGCGCATATGGGCGTCACCACGATGTTCTGCGCCTCGGGCTCGATTATGGGCCCGCCGGCGGACATGGAGTAGGCCGTGGAGCCGGTCGGCGTCGCGCAAATCACGCCGTCGCCCGAAAAGCGGGCGATGTCCTGCCCGTCCGAGGCCACGGTGAGGTCGACGCAGTTTACGTCGCTCTTCACGACGGCGTCGTTGAGCGCGTGGTCCGAGAGGACGTCGGCCCCCTCGCGCACGACGGAGATGGAGAGCATCATGCGCGGGCTCTCGCGGTATTCCCCGGCGGCGGCGCGGCGGACGAGGGCGAGCTCCTCCGGCTCGATGGCGGCCATGAAGCCCTTCGTGCCGACGTTCACGCCCAGCATGGGCACGCCCAGCGTCAGCACCTGGCGCGCCACGTGCAGCATCGTGCCGTCGCCGCCGAAGGTGATGATGAGGTCGGCGCCCGCCGCGGCCCTGCCCAGCGGCTGCATGGGCGAGTCCGCCGGGACGTCTACGAAGGCCGGGCTTATGACGGTGGAGTGCCCGTCGGACTCCAGCATTGTCCTGGCCGCGAGCGTGAGGGCGAGGCCCCTGTCGCGGTATGGGTTAGGCGCGAGGACAATTTTCTTCATCCCTTATCCAGCTCCCCGTGAGACGCGGCGACTATCGCCGCGATATCCGGCTCGACGCCGGGCCCCTCTTCGGCCGAGAGGCAGGCGAGGTATTCGATATTCCCCTCCGGGCCGCGTATGGGCGAGTAGTCC
Source organism: Candidatus Scatomorpha stercoravium (assembly GCA_018716005.1). Classification (GTDB taxonomy): domain Bacteria; phylum Bacillota; class Clostridia; order Oscillospirales; family Oscillospiraceae; genus Scatomorpha; species Scatomorpha stercoravium. Next base: position 3,206 of record DVKN01000055.1, on the reverse strand, counting down.
AGGCCGGTGAGCTTCCAGCCCGCCGTGGGGAAGAACTCCGTCATCTCCCTGAGCACCCGCTCGTGTACGGCGCGGTCGCGCACGACGCCCTTCTTGCCGACGTCGGCCTTCCCCGCCTCGAACTGCGGCTTTATGAGGCAGACGCAGCGGCCGCCGTCCTTGACGAGCGCCCTCACCGCGGGCAGGACGAGGCGTATCGAGATGAACGAGAGGTCCATCACCGCCATGTCCATCCGCTCGGGGAACATATCCGGCGTGAGGCCGCGGGCGTTCGTGCGCTCCATGACCACGACGCGCCCGTCCGTGCGCAGGCTCCAGGCGAGCTGGCCGTAGCCGACGTCGACGGCGTACACCTTTGCTGCGCCGTTCTTCAGCAGGACGTCGGTGAAGCCGCCCGTGCTGGCCCCGCAGTCTATGCAGACCCAGCCCTCGGGGGCTATGCCGAACGACTCGAGCGCCTTCGCGAGTTTGAAGCCGCCGCGGGACACGTAGGGGCAGGCCGCGCCGCGCACCTCTATCTCGGCGTCGTCCGCTACGGGCGTGCCGGGCTTATCGGACTTCTGCCCGTTCACGTAGACGAGGCCGCTCATTATCGTCGCCTTCGCCTTCTCGCGGCTCTCGGCGAGGCCGAGCTCCGTGAGGCGCTGGTCGAGACGTTTACCTTTCATAGATAAGCTCCTTTACGGCTTTTGCTATGGCCGCGGCGTCTATGCCCCGGGCCGCGCGCAGCTCGGCCGCGCTCCCCTGCCCGACGACGCCGCCGCCGAGATTCAGGAGCCGGGCCCTGAGCGGCCTTCCCGCGAGCGCGGCGGCCGCGAGCGCCCTCTCGCCGAGGCAGCCCGCGGCGCAGACCTCCTCCGCGAAAACCACGGCCTCCGTCCCCAGCGCGGAGAAGAGCTCCTCCGCCGGGAGCGGGCAGACTATGCCCGGCTTCACGACGCGCGCGTCAATCCCTTCATCGGCGAGGGCGCGCGCGGCGGCCAGGGCCTCGTTCACCATCGTGCCGTAGGCGACTATGGCGGCGTCCGTGCCCGAGCCTAACGCCCGCACGCTCAGCGCGCCGCCGGAGACGTACTCCCCCTCCCCGCCGCGCGGATAGCGCAGCGCGCAGGGGCCGGAGCGCTCGTAGAGCGCCTCGTGGAGCATATCGCGCAGCTCCGCGAAGGAGGCCGGCGCGAAGACCGTCATGCCCGGCACGCTCGAGAGATACGCGAGGTCGAAGACGCCGTGGTGCGTCTCCCCGTCCTCGCCGACGAGCCCCGCGCGGTCCACGGCGAAGACCGTGTGTAGGCCGAGGAGCGCGGAGTCGTGTATGAGCTGGTCGTAGGCGCGCTGGAGGAAGGTCGAGTATATGGCCGCGACGGGCCTGAGGCCCTGCTTCGCCATCCCGGCCGCCATCGCCGCCGCGCCGCCCTCGGCTATGCCGGCGTCGAAGAAGCGCTCCGGATGCCGCCGCTCGAAGGGCGTGAGGCCCGTGCCGTCGGCCATGGCGGCGGTTATCGCGGCGATGCGCTCGTCCGCGTCCGCGAGGCGGGCGAGCTCCTCGCCGAAAACGGCGGAAAAGCTCGCGCCGGAGGGCCTGAGCTCGCCGCTCGCCGCGTCGTAGGGCCCCACGCCGTGGTATCTGTCCGGGTGCCGCTCGGCCGGCGCGTAGCCGCGGCCCTTCTGCGTTATGACGTGCAGCAGCACGGGCACGCGCATATCCCTCGCCCAGGTGAGGGCGCTGATAAGCGCGCGCACGTCGTGGCCGTCCACGGGGCCGAGATAGTAGAAGCCGAGGTCGTCGAAGACGTTCGCGGGCAGTATCGCGCCCTTTATCTGCTCCTTCACGGCGTGTATGGCGTTGTATACGGGCTTCACCCTGCCCACCGTGCCGCGGTAGCGGCGCTTGAACTCGAAGTAGGCCGGGCGCACGCGCATCCGGCTCAGCAGCTTCGCCATGCCGCCGACGTTGCGGCGTATGCTCATCGCGTTGTCGTTGAGTATGACGACCATGGGCTCGCCGCTCTGCCCGGCGTTGGAGAGGCCCTCATAGGCGAGGCCGCCTGTGAGCGCGCCGTCGCCGATAAGGGCGGCCACGTCGTAGTCCTCGCGCAGCTGGGTGCGCGCGCGGGCCATGCCGAGCGCGACGGAGACGCTGTTGGAGGCGTGGCCGGCGATAAAGGCGTCCGCCTCGCTCTCGGAGGGCTTCGGGAAGCCGGAGACGCCGCCCGAATGCCGCAGCCTGTCGAAGCCGGCCATGCGGCCCGTGAGCAGCTTATGCGTATAGCACTGGTGGCCGACGTCGAAGACTATGCGGTCGCGCCAGGGGTCGTAAACCCGGTCAAGCGCCACGCTGAGCTCCACCGTGCCGAGGTTGCTCGCGAGATGCCCGCCCGTATGCGAGAGGCTTTCTATCAAAAAAGCGCGTATTTCCGCGCACAGCCCGTCGAGCTCCTCCGGAGGCACGGCCAGGAGGTCGGCGTGGCTCTTTATGTTTTCAAGTATAGCCAAGAGATCGTATCCTTCAATAATTATTCTGACTGTATAATAACAAAATCCGCCCGTGTTTTCAATACATACACGGGCGGTTTTCTGAAAATATTCACACAATATTCACTTGCGCCGGGCCTCGAGATTTTTCGCGAGCGCGGTGAGGAAGCCGTCGGCGTCGATGTCTCTCACGGTATCGCAGGCCGCTTCGGTTATCTCGCGCACCATTTTCGCGCACTTCTCCTCGCCGTAGAGGCTCATAAAGGTGCTCTTGCGGTCGCGCTTATCGGAGCCGATAGGCTTGCCGAGCTCGGCCTCGGTGCTCGTGACGTCGAGCATATCGTCGCGTATCTGGAAGGCCGCACCGAGCTGCGCGCCGTACCGCCCCGCGGTCTCCACCGTCTTTTCGTCGGCCATCGCGGCGGCGGCGCCGAGCATACAGGCCCCGGCGAGCAGGGCGCCGGTCTTGCGGCCCTGGAGCGAGCTGAGCTCCTCGGCGCTCAGGGCGTGGCCCTCGGCGGAGAGGTCCATGTACTGCCCACCGCAGATGCCGTCTATGCCGGCCGCCCCGGCGAGGATTTCGGCGCAGTTGGCCCTCGCCTCTATGGGCAGGGGCGAGCGCAGTATGGTCCCGAAGGCCTCGGCCTGCAGCGCGTCGCCCGCGAGCACGGCCGTGCTCTCGCCGAAGACCCTGTGGTTTGTCGGCTTGCCGCGGCGCAAATCGTCGTCGTCCA
>DVKN01000054.1 GCA_018716005.1 Candidatus Scatomorpha stercoravium | reverse complement strand
CAAGATTGTCCCCACCACGAAGCCGAAGAAGGTCGCCATCATCGGCGGCGGCATCGGCGGCATGGAGTGCGCGCTGATGCTCACCAAGCGCGGCCACAAGCCGGTGCTCTTCGAGAAGACCGACACGCTGGGCGGCCTCTTCATCACCGCCGCGAGCATGTCCTTCAAGGAGAACGACCGCGAGCTTATCGACTGGTACAAGCGCGAGATAGCGAAGGCCGGCGTTGAGGTCCGCTACAACACCGAGATTAACGACGTCGGCACCCTTGGCGGCTTCGACGAGATTATCGTCGCCACCGGCTCCGTGCCGCGCACCATGCCGATCCCCGGCTTCAACAAGTGCATGACCCTCACCGAGCTCCTGCGCGAGAAGAAGCCCACGGGCGACAAGGTCGTCATCTTCGGCGGCGGCCAGTCCGGCTGCGAGGCGGCCCTCGAGCTCGTCCTCGCCGGCAAGCATCCGACCGTCGTCGAGTACGCCGTCGACCTGATTGCCACCCCGGCTGTCCCGCTGCCGAACGCGAGCTACCTGCGCGAGGCCCTGGTCTTCCACAAGGTGCCCATCTACCTCGAGAGCACCATAAGCGAGATTAAGGACGGCTCCGTCGTCATAAAGGGCAAGGATGGCACCGTCACCGAGGTCGAGTGCGACAACGTCGTCAACGCGATAGGCTTCGTCCCCACCCCGGTCGCCAAGAAGGGCAGGAACGTCCACCTCGTCGGCGACTGCGTCTCCATAGGCAACCTCCGCACCGTCATCTGGCGCGCGTGGGACGTCTGCATGAAGATTTAACCCGCGTTTCCCGGCCCGCCGGCTCCTGCCGGCGGGCTTTTTTGCGCCGTGACGCGGATTTAACCCCGGCGCGCGGGAAAACTTTACGCCCGGGGGCTATAGTCGTGCTCAGGAATAAGCAAGGAGGCGCAAAATATGAGCGACGTGGACGACCTCATCTTCGGCGGCGAAGACGGGAGCGAGAGCGAGAGATAAAGGAAAAGAGGCCCGGGAGGGCCTCTTTCAGCGTTATTATGGGTTTTTACAGCCCGCGTTCTATTTCGCGGCGCAGCTTCGCGATGGGCTCGCCGGTCTCGCGGGAGATGCGGGCGAGGTCCTCATATTCGGGCTTGGCCTTCTCGACGCCGAAGCCGGCGGCGCGCTTCACGCGCACGGGGCCGTACTTCGTCTCGACCTCCGCGGCCGAGCGGGAGAGCTTCACGCGCTCGGGCGCGTAGATACGCACGCCGAGGGTGGAGGTGTGCTTGAGCAGGAGCTGCGCGAACTCGCCGCGCCTCTCCCAGGCGCACAGGCAGCTTATGAGCGTGCCGGGGCGGCCCTTCTTCATGCCGACGGCGCAGGTGTAGACGTCGAGCGCGCCGGCGCCCATGAGGAGCTCGCAGGCGTAGGCTATATCCTCGGCCGTGGCGTCGTCGAGCGTGCAGAAGAGCTCCGCCGTCTCGTGCTCCGCCGTTCCGGCGCAGGCGGCCTCGCCCAGGACGGCCCGGACGCAGTTGGCGGCGGGGAAGTCGCGCGCACCCATGCCGTAGCCTATGGCCCGCATGGTCATGGGCGGCATCTCGGCGAACTCGTCCGCGAGGCTCTTGAGGAGCGCCGCGCCCGTGGGGGTGGTCATCTCGCCGGGGATGTCGCCGGCGAAGACGGGGACGCCCTCGAGCAGCAGCGCCGTCGCCGGGGCGGGGACGGGCAGCACGCCGTGCGCGCACTTCACCGTGCCGTAGCCCGTGCGGACGGGGGAGACGACTATCTTCTCCGGCGCGAGCAGCTCTATGAGCAGGCTGACGGCCGTGACGTCCGCCACGGCGTCCATCGCGCCGACCTCGTGGAAATGCACCTCGCCGGCCTCGCGGCCGTGCACGCGGCCCTCAGCGCCCGCAATCGCGGCGTAGACGGCCCCGGCGCGCTCCTTCGCGCCCTCGGGTATCTCGAGCGCGCCGATTATGGCGGAGATGTCCGCGAGGGAGTGGTGGTGATGATGCCCGTGCCCGTGCCCGCATCCGGGATGGGCCTCGCAGTGGCCGGGCTCGTCGTGGTGATGATGGCAGCGCCCGTCATGCTCGTGGCCATGGTCATGGTCATGCCCGTGTTCATGCTCATGCTCATGCTCGTGGGCGTGATGGTGCTCCTCCTCGTCGACGCCGTTGACGGTGACGAGTACGCGGCTGCCCCTTATGCCGCACTTGACGGCGGGGACGAGCTCCATGCGCACGCCGGGTATGCCGAGGGCGTTCATGCGCGCGACGAAGCCGGCGCGATCGTCCTCGGGCAGAAGCTCCAGGAGCGCGGCGGTGAGCATATCCCCCGCGCAGCCCATATGGCAGTCCAGGTAAAGTATCTTCATGCCGCGCCTCACAGGTGGTTAATCATGCTGGCGAGGTAGCCCGCGCCGAAGCCGTTGTCTATGTTCACGACGGAGAGCCCGCTCGCGCAGGAGTTGAGCATGCTCAAGAGCGCCGCGACGCCGCCGAAGGCCGCGCCGTAGCCGACGCTGGTGGGGACGGCTATCACCGGGCAGTCCGCGAGGCCGCCTATAACGCTCGGCAGCGCGCCCTCCATGCCCGCGACGGCGACGATGCAGCGCGCGGTCATGATGTCCTCTGCGTGGTCGAGGAGCCTGTGTATGCCGGAAACGCCGACGTCGTAGAGGCGCTTTACCCTGTTGCCGAGGCATTCGGCCGTGAGCGCGGCCTCCTCGGCGACGGGGATGTCGGTTGTGCCGCCCGTGGCGACGACGATGGTGCCCTTGCCGTCCGGCTCGGGCAGCTTCCCGACGATGCCGACGCGCGAGCGCGGGTCATAGCTGAGCTCAT
>DVKN01000053.1 GCA_018716005.1 Candidatus Scatomorpha stercoravium | reverse complement strand
TATGCTGAACTACTTCGCCGCGATGCCGCACACTGTCCAGGCGCTTATCGCCACGCTCTTCACCTGGGGCGTGACGGCGCTGGGCGCGGCGGCGGTCTTCCTATTCAAACGCATGAACAAGACGGCGCTGGACGCGATGCTGGGCTTCTCGGCGGGCGTCATGACGGCGGCGAGCTTCTTCTCGCTGCTTTCCCCGGCGATGGAGCTGGCGGGGGAGCTGGATATGAACGCGCCGTTCACGGTTTTGGCGGGCTTCCTCGGAGGCGGCGCGCTGCTGTCCGCGGGCGACGCGCTCTGGTCGAGGCTCGACGGGCGAGGCGGGGGCAGGCGCTCCGTCATGCTCGTGAGCAGCATAACGCTGCACAACATCCCCGAGGGCCTGAGCGTGGGCGTGGCCTTCGGCTCGCTGGCCTACGGGATACCCGGCGCGACGCTCGGCGCGGCGCTGCTGCTCGCGCTCGGCATAGGATTGCAGAACTTCCCCGAGGGCCTCGCCGTCAGCCTCCCGCTCCGGCGGGAGGGCGCGAGCAGGGCGAGGGCCTTCTTCATCGGGCAGCTCTCCGGCGCGGTGGAGCCCATAGCGGGCGTCGCGGGGGCGCTGCTGGTGCTCGGCGTGCAGCGGCTGCTGCCCTATATGCTCTCCTTCGCCGCCGGGGCGATGATTTACGTCGTAGTCGCCGAGCTCGTGCCCGAGAGCCAGGCGAACGGCCGCGGCTCCGCCATGTCCGCCGCCACCCTCGCCGGCTTCGCCGTGATGATGACCCTGGACATAGGCCTGGGGTAAGGCGAATGGCGGCGGCCTGAATGCCGAGGGCCGTATTCTGCCGGCCCCGGGTTTTCGGGGCCGGTATTTTTTCTTTCCAAAACGGGCGGGATGTGGTATCATAGCCTTTGTGAATGCAAAGGGGGCCTCCGCATGGAAGCTAAGGGCGCGCCTATCCTGGGGCGCAAGGTCTTTTTATACGCGACGTCGTTCTTCTCGGGCATGTCGGTCATGGCGATAGAGCTCGGCGCGAGCCGGCTGCTGGCGCCGTATTTTTCGAGCTCACAGATAGTGTGGACGGTCATAATCGGCACCATCATGATAGCCATGGCGATAGGCAACGTCTGGGGTGGGCGCAGCGCGGACAGGCATCCGGAGCCGGAGCGGCTCTTCAAGCGCCTGCTGCTGGTCGCAATTTGGACGGCGCTCATACCCTTCGCCGGGCGCTATGTCATCGCGGGCGTGACGGGCCTGCTCGCGCTCTTCGTGAAGTCCAACTTCCTCGTCTGGGCCTCGATGGGCTCCTGCCTTGTGCTCTTCGTCTTCCCGCTCATGCTGCTCGGCACGGTGACGCCCTCGCTCATGAAATACACCACCGAGAGCCTCGACGACAACGGCAAGACCCTCGGCGAGCTCGAGGCGCTCAACACGATAGGCAGCATCATCGGCACCTTCCTGCCCACCTTCGTGACGATACCGGCGGTCGGGACGGCGCGCACCTTCCTGATTTTCGCCGCGATTCTCGCCGTGATTTCCCTCGCCTTCTTTATCTCGCGGCACAGGTGGATAGGGCGCAGCGCGGTCTGCGCGGCCGTAATATGCGCCCTCGTCTTCGCGCCCATGAACTACTCCTTCGCCTTCTGGGAGGGGGACGACGTAGTGCTCGAGGACGAGAGCATCTATAACTACCTCCAGGTCAAGGAGGACGAGCGCCGGATCGCGCTCTCGACGAACGTCGCCTTCGGCGTGCAGTCGATAAAGATAAAGGACGGCGGCATGACCGGGATGTACTACGACTACGCCCTCGCCGCGCCGCTCATGGCGGAGGAGGCGGAGGACGTCCTGATACTCGGCCTCGGGAGCGGAACCTTCGCCGAGCAGTGCCTCGAATACTTCCCCGGCTGCTCCGTGACCGGCGTGGAGATAGACGAGAAGATTGTGGACATCTCCCGCGAATACTTCGGCCTCCCCGAGGAGGTCAACGCCATCGTCGGCGACGGCCGGGCCTGGCTCACGGATTCGGAGGAGAAGTGGGACGTCATAATGATCGACGCCTATCAGGACATCACGATACCCTTCCAGATGAGCAGCGTGGAGTTCTTCACCGAGGTGTATGAGCACCTCGCGCCCGGCGGGGTGATGGTGGTCAATATGTCTATGCGCTCGGAGAGCGAGGGCAGCATGAACGAGTACCTGATGGACACGATACGCTCCGTCTTCCCCCATTGCTATGCCGTGCGCGTGAGCGGCGGGACGAACATGGAGCTCTTCGCGAGCGCGGACGAGGGCGCGCTCGCGCGCTTCGAGAGCCGCCGCGTCTCTCTGCCCGAGGAATACGCCGCCATAATGCAGCGCGTCAGCGGCGATATGTTCACGGTCGAGGGCGGGGAGCGCATCCTCACCGACGACAAGGCCCCCGTGGAGCTCCTCGGCATGGAGGTGCTCGACGAGATAATCGGCGCCGAGCTCGACGCCCTGCGCGATCAGATACGCGAGGACGGCATAATGAGCCTGCTGAAATAATGAGGTGCAAAAATGGAAAACAAAGCTGAAAAGATAAGGGCCGACGGCTTCTCGAGCAAGTTCGGCTTCATCATAGCCTGCATCGGCTCTGCCGTCGGCATGGCCAACATCTGGCGCTTCCCCTATCTCGTGAGCGAGTACGGCGGGCTCACCTTCCTGCTGCCGTACTTCCTGTTCGTCGTGATAATCGCGAGCTCGGGCGTGATGGAGGAGTTCGCCCTCGGCCGCTGGGGCGGCGCGGGGCCCGTGGGCTCCTTCGGCAGGGCCGCCGCCGACCGCGGCATAAGCCGCCGCGTGGGCGAGGGCATAGGCGTCCTGCCCGTCGTGGGCTCGCTGGGCCTCGCAATTGGCTACAGCGTGGTCATGGGCTGGATATTCAAGTACACGAAGATGAGCATAAGCGGCGAGCTCTTCGCCCTCGGCCAGGACATGGCCGCGATAGGCTCCGCCTTCGACGCCGCCGCGCCCACGGCCGACACCCTCGGCGAGGCGGTGGGCCTCGTGACCGCGAATGGCATCTTCGGCGTCGGCAACGCCTGGTGGATAATCGTCGCCGTGGCCGTCAGCGCGGTGATAATGTGCTTCGGCATAGCGAAGGGCATAGAGCTCGCCTGCAAGGTCATGATCCCGCTGCTCTTCGCCCTCTTCCTCGTGATGGCCGTGTACATCGCGACCCTCCCCGGCGCGGGCGAGGGCTACAGGTTCATATTTACGCTCGACCCGGAGGGGCTTTTGAACTGGGAGGTGTGGATTTACGCCTTCGGCCAGGCCTTCTTCTCGCTCTCCGTCGCGGGCAGCGGCTCGGTCATATACGGCAGCTACCTCGGCCGCGGCGTGGACATCAAGTCCTCCGCGAGGAACGTCGCCGTCTTCGACACGCTCGCCGCCCTCGTCGCCACCTTCGTAATAATCCCCGCCATGGCCACGACCGGCTCCGGCGTCGCGAGCAAGGGCCCGGGGCTCATGTTCGTCTCCCTGCCCGAGGTCTTCAACGGCATGGGCGGCTTCGGCCGCGTGCTCGGCATATTCTTCTTCGCCGCCGTGCTCTTCGCGGGGCTCACGAGCATAATAAACCTCTACGAGACGCCCGTCGCCTTCCTTCAGGAGAAGACGAAGCTCGGCCGCATCCCCGCCGTGCTCATCATGCACGGCCTCGGCCTCGCCGCCGCCGTGCTGATACAGGCCTGGGCCAGCCAGTGGATGGACATGGTCAGCATCTACATCTGCCCCTTCGGCGCTATGCTCGCCGGGGTCATGTTCTTCTACGTCATGAGGAAGCAGACCGCCCTCGACGCCGTCAGCCTCGGCGCTAAGAGCCCCGTCGGAGGCTGGTTCATGCCCTTCGGCCGCTATATATACGTCCCGCTGTGCGTGATTGCCCTCGTCGCGGGCGCGATACTGGGCGGAATAGGCTGATAAGACGCGCAAGCGCCGCTCCAAAGTGAGCGGCGCTTTTTTATTCGGAGAAGACGGTTTCTGCCGCTATCCGGCCACGTACGCCGTCGAGCTGGCTGCGTATGAGCTCGCAGCTCGTGAGCGAGCCGTCCTCGAATACGCAGAGACGGCGGATACGGATGCGGCCGGAGTACCCTTCCCCCGGCAGCAGGAGGGAGTCTTCCACCAGCAGCGCGAGGCGGCCGCCGCGGGAGGTAATCTCGGGCTCGCCGTACCAGTAGGCGTACTCCTCCCCGCCGCCGGGCAGGGTATCAAGCTCGAGCGCCGCCGCCGCGCGCCACTCGCCGCCGGATTTCACCGCCGCGCAGAACGCGCCCACGCAATCTATGCCCGCGCAGTCCTGGCCGGTGAGCACCTCGAGGCCGTCGATGTTGTAGTATTCCCAGCCGTCGCTCAGCCGCACGCGCGAGCCGGGCTCTCCCTCGAGGGAGTAGGCGTTCAGCCAGAGCTCCCGGCCCTCCGTTGTGAAGACCAGCAGCTCGCCGCCGTCGTCCGAGAGGCCCAGGCAGGCGCCCTCCCAGCCCCAGTCCATGGGGACGACGAGCTCCGCGCGGGCGAAGTCCGGCGAGCGCTCCTCGCCCTCGCCCTCGCAGGGGACGCGCCAGACGCCCCAGCCGCCGCCGGGGAGCATGGAGCCGTCGAGGCGGCGGACGAAGTCCCCGTCTGTGTCCGCCTCGTATGCGTAAAAGAGGAAGTACGACCACTCTCCCGCGTCCACGGCCCCGCCGGCAGCGCTCAGATACTGCGCGCCGAGGGCGGGCTCTATGTCGTAGCTCACGCTGCCCGAATAGCCGTTTTCGGGGCCGGGGGGCGTGAGGGTTATGCGCACGTCCGCCGCCGCGCCCTCTGGGAGGGGGACGGGGAAGTATTCGCTGACGTCCACGCCATCGCCGGAGTTCAGCACCGCGCCGACGGGGAGATATCCGCCGGTAAAGTCCCCGAGGCTTATCCGCAGGGTCTGCTCGCCCCAGACGGGCTCCGCCCTCTCGGAGGCATAGGCTATGAAGCTGCGGTCTAAGCCGTCCCAGGCGTAGAATTCGGTTTCCCCGCCCGCGTCCAGCAGCTCCTCCGGGCTCGAGCCGGAGCCCGAGGTAGAGAAGGTGACGCCGTAGTAGGGGCTGTACGAGCCCAGGGTGAGGACGGGCTCCCAGCTGTAGAAGCTCTCGCTCTCCCGGAGCCATTCGACGGAGTTCGCCCCGGCGCTGTCCGCCGTGAACAGCACCCGCAGCGCAAGCTGGCTGCGCTCCGTCACAGGGAAGTCCCCGAGCGCGCTCTCGCCCAGGAGCGGCTCGCTCGTTATCGTGAGCGAGAGCGCGTCATCATTGAGCGAATACGCGCCCCATGCCGCGAAGCCGAGAGCGAGGAAGAATATCATAATCAGCGCCGCCGCGCCCTTTTTCATGACCGCACCTCCGAATCCGCAGTGATGTCGTAAAAGCAATAGAGCCCCGTGGCGAAGCCCGCCGCCTCCAGCAGGGGATGGGAGACGGTTTCGCGGAAGAGCTCCCCGCCGCCGTCAAAGACGCTCATGTCGAGCCTGCCGTACCCGCTCGAGTACAGCGCCGCCATGCGGCCGCCGGAGCAGGCGAGGCCGGCGAGGGAGTCGCCCGCGCCCCAGCCCTCGGGAACGGGCACGGCGAAGGCCGCCGCGAGGGCGTATTCCCCGCCGGAGAGCTCCACCGCCGCCGCGGCGCGGTCGCCGAGAGTGAAGATTTCGCAGCCCTCCCGCGAATAATGCCGCAGCGGGAACTCGTCGAAGTCCGGCTCCACGCCCATTTCCCCGAGATCCGCGGCCGTGAAGAGCGTGAGGCTCTGCATGAGCGCCCCGTCCGCCGCGGAGAGCACGCGGAGCGCGAGAGCGCCGCCCTCGGCGCTTATGACGAAGAGCCGCGTCCCGTCATAGCTCAGGAGTATCTCGAAATCCCCGCAGCCCTCGGGCAGGAGGAAGACGTTCTCGAGCGCCGTCTCATCGCAGACGGCGCGGAAGTCCTCCGTGAGCCACCAGCGGTCAACGCCGGCGAGCTTTTCCGCGTCCTCGGCCTCGCAGGGTATGCGCCAGACGCCCCAGCCCCCGCCGGGGAGAGAGGAGCCGTCTGCGCGCTCCCCGGCGGAATTAGTGACGTCGGCGGTGAAAAAGAGGCTCCCCGCGGGCGTGAAGACGCTGCTGCACCGCCAGCAGCGCTCGCTGCCGGAGTGCGGGGATATATACCACTCCCCGCCGCCGAAGACGACGGCCCTATAATAGCTCCCCTCGGGCACCTCGACGGAGAATTTATCGCCGTAGGGGCTGCGGATGCCGCGGCCGTCCCGGTCC
>DVKN01000052.1 GCA_018716005.1 Candidatus Scatomorpha stercoravium | reverse complement strand
ATACTGACCACCTCGCATCATATCGTGTGTGACGATACGCTCGTTGGTACGCATATATTTCGCACCCGTCCCACTCGAGTTGTAGGGGCGGGCGTCCCCGCCCGCCCTTGGGCCGCGGTTTGCGAAAACGTGGGTTGTACAAACCACCCATCCTCACCGCCGTTTCTCGCCTGGCGGCGAGAGGGAGGGTGAGGACACCCTCCCCTACATCGGGTGAGGAGGGCTTACCCACCCATATAACGCCATATTATATGGCAGCCCAAGGGGCGTCGGGGACGCCGCCCCCTACGGGCGGGCGGGGGACGGACGTTGCGGAATAGTGGTAGAGTGTATAGAAACCTGTATGTATATGTACGTTTCCGCAACGTTTACAGCGTAGAAGTGAGGAAGGGCACACTCCCTTCTGTAACGTACGATACGCTGTACGCCCCTCATAGCGCCCCTTCGGAAGGGGAGCTGGCGCGCAGCGCCTGAGGGGTCGAACGTTGCCATTAGCGGCATCGTCGGCTCATCTTTATAAACAGCTGCGAATAGCTACCCGCGGGGCGTCGGGGACGCCGCCCCTTACGAGGTGGTTTTTGACCTTTCCCGGCCGCTCACACCCCCCTGGCTCCATAAGACCCCGGGGGGTGGAAAGGGTAAAAAGCCTAAAAGGGTTGACCCCTGTAGGGCGCACCGTCCCCGGTGCGCCGATGCTACGCAATGCGGTGCGGGGCTTTTGCCCTTTTACCCTTTTTGCTACCGGGTCCGTGTTTAGCCACCCCCCATAACGTCGGAAAAGCCGCCCGGCACGTCACCGGGCGGCTTGCTTCGTCTATATATTACGTTCGTAGCGCATTGTCAGCGGGCACAGCCCGCCCAACGCGAAGTCTCGCATTGTCACCGGGCACAGCCCGGCCGCCTAGATGGAGAAGCGGGAGTAGGGGGGGAGGCAGTCGGGGCAATAGAGCTGGCCGTTGGAGCTGCGGGCGAAGTTTTCGGCCAGGGTTTCGCCGCAGGAGGCGCATTTCACGCTCTTGAAGATGCGCGCTCCCTCGGGGAGGGGGATTTGCGCGGGCTTCACGTCGAAGAGCTCGGCGGGCGCCCTGCTCTGGAGGTATTGGAAGCTCTCCTCGCGGCTCATGCCCTCGGGGCGGTCGCGGAGCACGAGGCGGACGCTCCTGCCGCTCCTGCGCTCATAGAAGCTGAAGGCCTGCTTGCCGGTGAGGTGGAACATGAGGTTGCCCTTCCCCGCGCTGCACCCGAGCATGACCTGGATGGCGTCCACGCCGCAGGCGTCGTTCTCGCTTATGCAGCAGAGCTCCTCGTCCGGGGAGAATTCGAGCCCGAGCAGCTCGATGGCGTAGAGCGCGGCCTTGTAGCCTATGGTCAGGCCGCCGCACTCGTGGCCGTGGAAGGCCGCGCAGTCGGCCCATGTGGCGTTTTTCATAGCGTTCACCTCATAGATTAATATTCGGGAAGGGCACGACCATAGGTATGCCCATATATTCGGTAATGTGCACGTGCATATGGTAGACCTCCTCGACGTTCTCGCTCGTGAGCGTCTCGCGGCCGCCGCAGGCGTATGCGCCTCCGTCCTTGAGGAAGAGGAAGCGGTCGCAGTAGCGCGCGGCGAGGTTGAGGTCATGGAGTATGGCGACGGCGCAGATCCCGCGCCCGGCGGCTATGCGGCGCACGCACTGCATCGTCTCATGCTGCGCCCTCGGGTCGAGGGAGCTGGTGGGCTCGTCCAGGAGCAGCACGCGCGGCTCCTGGGCTATGGCGCGGGCGATGGCCGCCTTCTGCGCCTCGCCGCCGGAGAGCTCGTCCAGCCGCCTCAGGGCGAGGGGGCCGAGGCCGAGCATATCGAGGGCCTCGCGGGCAATCTCCCGGTCGCGGGCCGTGGCGTCCCAGCTTATATAGGGCCTGCGCCCGAGCAGCACGGCGTCGAAGACGGTCATGGAGCCCCCGGGCGGCGACTGCGGCACATAGGCGCACTCGCGCGCGTGCTCGCGCCGCGTGAGCGCGAAGAGGCTTTGAGAGTCGAGCAGCACGTCCCCGGCCAAGGGCGTGAGTATGCGGTCCATGCACTTTATGAGCGTGCTCTTGCCCGCGCCGTTGTTGCCGAGCACGGCGAGCACCTCGCCGGGATTCGCGGTGAAGGAGACGTTATCGAGTATCTTCCGCCCCGCGGCGTAGGAGAAGGATATGCCCCGGACTTCAAGCACGGCTCCCGCCCCCTTTCAGCAGCAGGTACAGGAATACCGGCGCGCCGAGGAAGCTCGTCACCGCGCCGACGGGCAGTATCACGGGCGCTATAATAACCCGGCAGGCGAGGTCCGCGAGCACGAGCAGCAGCGCCCCGGCCGCGGCGGAGCAGGGTATGAGCCAGCGGTAGTCGTCGCCGGTGAAGCGGCGCATCGCGTGGGGCGCGACGAGGCCGATGAAGCTGATTATGCCGACGAAGGACACGGCGAGCGCGCTCGCGGCGGTGCACACGGCCATGCTCACGAGCACGACGGCCCGGACGTTCACGCCGAGGCTCGAGGCCATGTCGCTCCCGGCGGCTATGGCGTTATAATCCCAGCGCCGGGCGAGGAAGTACGCGAGCGCCGCGGCTGTGACGGCGGCGAGTATGGCGAGCTCCGTCCAGTTCGTGCCGCCGAGGTCGCCGAAGGTCCAGAATATGACCGCGCCGAGCTTCGTGTCGTCCGCGAAGTATTGCAGGAGCGTGCTCCCGCCCGTGAAGAGGCTGCTGAGCGCCACGCCCGCGAGGACCAGGGCCCCGGGCCCGAGGTCGCGCCTGAGCCGGGATATGGCCACTATGGCCGCCGTGGAGGCGCTGCCGCAGACGAAGGCGCAGAGCGTAACTATATAGGGGTTGTCTATCTGTACGGCGTAATCCCCGCCCACGTCCGCGACGCCGCCGCCGAAGACGATTATGCCGAGCGCCGCGCCGAAGGCCGCGCCCTGGCTCACGCCCAGCGTGGAGGCGCTGGCGAGGGGGTTATTGAGCACGCACTGCATCACGGCCCCGCTCATGCCGAGGGCCGCGCCGACGAGTACCGCCGCCGCCGTGCGCGGGAAGCGTATCTCAAAGAGCACGCGGCGCGCCGTATCGCTCCCGCCTCCGAAGAGCGCGGAGAGCGTCTCGCCGGGCGAGAGGCTTATGGAGCCCGTCCCGGCCGAGGCCAGGGCCGCCGCCGCGAGCAGGGCGAGGGTCGCGGCGAGGGTCAGGAGCTTCCGGCGCTGTAAGCCCTCCCAGCCGCCGGGTATCGGTCTATTCATCGCTTATATCTACCGCCCCGTAATACGCGCCGTACTCCGCGAGCACGTCCAGATAGCCCTCCTCGCCGAGGAAGAAGCCGAATATCTCCGCCGCCTTCTCCTCGAAGTCCACTCCCGCGAAGCGCTCCGGATAGAGCACGCTCCCCACGAAGTAGCAGTTGGCGAGGCTTATCTCCATGTTGTCGTAGTAGCTCGTCGAGCTCGGGTACTGGTATATCCGCCCGGAATTAAAGGCCGAGAGCCCCGCGTAATAGTCCGGGTGCGCGGCGTAATCCTGCCGCACGAGCGCGACGCCGCCCGAGTCGAGGAAGATGTACTCCGGGTCCCAGGCTAGAATCTGCTCCTTGTCCACGGTGTAGGACTGCGCGCCCTCGCTGCCGTCGTCGGCGAGATTCAGGGCGTTCACGCTGAGCATGACGGGGTCGTTGACGCGGATACCCTCTATCCCGTGCGGGCCCCGGAAAGTCGCCGCTGCCGAGAGGACGCTCGGCCGCTCCGCCTCGGGTACGTCCGCCGTGAGGCTCCCGAGCTCGGCGAAGCACTCGTCCACATACGCGGATATCTCCTCCGCCCGCTCCGTCACGCCGCAGGCCCCGGCCATTATGGCGAGCGAGCGCTCGAAGTCCTCGCCGAAGAGCGTCCCCTGCTCGAGGGCGAGGCAGGGTATGCCCGTCTCGCGCTGGAGCCTGTCCGCGACGTCCGCCGTCGCCGTGCAGAATATGACGTCCGCCCCGGTCAGGATTATCGCCTCGCTGTTGTAGGAGGTGCTCCCGGAGGAATCCGTCCCCACGACGCTCTTATCCGCCCATGCGTCCCGCGTGACGTAGGCGTAGGCCGTGAGCGGGCTTATGTCCCCGCTGCTCATGCCGGAATAGCCCGCGACCATATCCCCAAGCCCCAGGTACACGGCCATGCGCGGGGCGTTCCCGAGGACGACGATGCTCTCCACCGTCTCCGGTACGCTCACCTCGCGGCCCAGCGAGTCGGTTATCACCCGGCCCCCGGCCTCGTCAGAGTCGCCCTCCGGCGTCCCGCAGGCCGTCAGGGCGAGGGCCGTGAGGAGAGTTATCGTAATTATCGTCAACCTTTTCAACATAGTTGCCATTACTCCTGTTCAAAACTCTGTTGAAAATGATTATAACTGCCCTCCGCCGGGCCCGCAAGCCCCCCGGGGGGTTAATTCCGCTCATATTTCGCGCTCTCGGCGGCGAGCATCCCTATGAGGCGCCTGAGCAGGGGCGTGAGCTCGTCCGCCATGTACGCGACGCCGTAGGAGAGCCTCGTCGTGTCCTCGACGGGTATGAATTCCACGCCCGCGAGCTCGAGGCCGGGCGTTTTCGCGAAGACGGCCACGGCGAAGCCCGCCGCTATCGTCGCGAGCTGCGTCTCTATGCTCTCGCAGAAGATTATGTCCCCGGGCGAATGGCCGGCTATGAGCTGGTTCTGCACCGCGACTATCTCCCGGGGCGAGGCGTTCGGCCTCGAGAGCGCGACGCGGCCGAGGGCGCATATCTCCTGCACGCTGAGGCTCTCCCTCCCGGCGGCGGGGCTCTCGTGGCTCACGGCGCAGACCACGCCCGCGCTGCACAGCTCGCGGTATACGGCCCCCTTCGGGCAGCTCTCCCGGAAGGTCGGCATCATGGCTATCTCCCCGTCCAGGAGCAGCATCTCGAGCGAATCGTGCGGCACGACGCGCAGCAGCGGTATAAAGCCCTCGGATTCCCCGCGCAGCCGGCCCAGGGCCCGCGTCAGCAGCCGCAGCTCCAGCGTATTCCGGCAGCCTATGCCGAGCGTCCTCGCCGTATCCTCGCCCACGGCGCGCACCCGCCCGCGCGAGACGTTGAAGAGCCTCAGTATCTCGCCGGCGTACTGCGTGAAGAGATAGCCCTCCTGCGTGAGGCGCACGCTCCGGCTCGTGCGGCTGAAGAGCCGGACGCCCAGCTCGTCCTCGAGCGAGCTTATCTGATGGCTCACCGCCGGCTGCGTGAGGCGCAGCTGCTCCGCCGCGCGGGAAAAGTTCAGGCTGTTCGCCACCGCCAGGAAGCACTCGAGCTGTGTCGTATTCAAACAAATCCGCCTCCCCTTCCGCCCCGCGTACTTGTGTGATACGCAAGTGCTATAAAAACGTTTTATAGATAATAACACATTTGAATTTCACTTTCAAGCCCGCTTGTGCTATAAATATCAACGTCCAAATAATCAACGTCATGAAACATCATGAGAAGGAGGCGCAGACATGGACGTTGACCTCGGCGAAATGGTGAGGGACAGCAGGTGCATCAGCATCCAGCTGCAGTCCAGGGGCAACCGCGCCCTCGCGCAGGAGGGGCTCACCGAAGTACAGGCCCGCGTGCTGCTCTTTATAATGGCGCACGCGCCGGAGGGCGTCTCGCCCACGGATGTACACCGCGAGCTGAATTTCTCCCTGGCCGCGGCCTCGGGCATAATAAAGCGGCTGCGCGAGAAGGGCTATGTGCGCGTCGAAGCCTACAGGCTCGACGAGAGGCGCAAGCTGCTCTTCGCCACCGACAAGGGCAGGCGGGCCCGCGACGTGATGGACGCGGCGCTCCGGGCCATACCGGAGCAGCTCTACCGCGGCTTCACGCCCGAGGAGCTCGGGACGCTAATGCGCCTGCAGAAGAAGATGCTCGCCAATCTCGCGGACACTGAAGTTCATAGCATTCTGGAGGGATAATCGCTTGAAAATCGTACTAAAACAGGCGGGTAAGTACGGGAAGGACGCCTTTATCACCATGGGCCTCACCTGCGGCGAGGTGCTTCTGGAGATACTGATGCCCTTCATCACCGCCATCATCATCGACGACGGCCTCAAGGCTGCGAATATCGGCGTCGTCGTGCGCTACGGCATACTCATGGTCGTCATGGCCATTGTCTCGCTCGGCTTCGGCGCGCTCGCGGGCCGCTTCGCTTCCAAGTCCGCCACGGGCTTCGCCGCGAACCTGCGCGAGGCCATATACAATAACGTACAGACCTTTTCCTTCTCCAACATCGACAAGTTCTCCGTGCCCGGCCTCGTCACCCGCATGACGACGGACATCACGAACGTGCAGTGGGCCTATATGATGTGCACCCGCATGGCGGTGCGCGCGCCGCTGAACCTTATCTTCAGCTTCATCATGTGCCTCATCATCTGCCCGCAGATAGCCCCGACCTTCGGCATCGCGGCCGTCTTCCTCATGGTCGTGCTCGGCGCCATCATGGTCGTGACCATACGCATCTTCAACCGTATGTTCGACGGCTACGACGACCTCAACGCGAGCGTCCAGGAGAACGTCTCCGCGATACGCGTCGTGAAGGCCTTCGTGCGCGAGGGCTACGAGGACAGGAAGTTCTCGAAGGCCAGCACCGTGCTCTACAAGCTCGCCGTCAAGGCTGAGAGCCTCCTCGCCTTCAATAACCCCGCCATGATGCTCAGCGTCTACTTCTGCATCATCATGGTCAGCTGGATGGGCGCGGAGCTCATAGTTGGCGGCAGCCTCACCACGGGCGACCTCACGAGCCTCTTCAGCTACATAATGAGCCTGCTCATGAGCCTCATGATGCTCAGTATGCTGGTGGTCATGATAACCATGTCCCTCGCCAGCGTGAGGCGCATAAGCGAGGTCCTGCGCGAGACGCCCGACCTCCACGACCCCGAGAACCCCGTCTTCGAGGTCCCCAACGGCAGCATCGACTTCGACCACGTCAACTTCTCCTATAAGCACGGCTCCGGCAAGAACGCCCTCTCGGACATAGACCTGCACATAAAGTCCGGCGAGACGATAGGCGTCATAGGCGGCACCGGCGCGGGCAAGTCGAGCCTCGTGAACCTCATCTGCCGCCTCTACGACGTCAACGACGGCGAGGTGCGCGTCGGCGGCATAAACGTCAGGGACTACGACATGGAGGCCCTCCGCAACCAGGTCGCCGTCGTGCTGCAGAAGAACACGCTCTTCACCGGCACGATACTCGATAACCTCCGCTGGGGCAACGCGGACGCCACGCTCGAGGAGTGCAAGGCCGCCTGCCGCGCCGCCTGCGCCGACGAATTCATAGACCGCTTCCCGGACGGCTACGACACGCGCATAGAGCGCGGCGGCAACAACGTCTCCGGCGGCCAGAAGCAGCGCCTGTGCATCGCCCGCGCCCTGCTCAAGAAGCCGAAGGTACTCATACTCGACGACTCCACCAGCGCCGTCGACACCGCCACCGACGCGCGCATCCGCGCCGCCTTCCGCGAGAGCATACCCGGCACCACCAAGATAATCATCGCCCAGCGCATCTCCAGCGTCCAGGACGCCGACCGCATACTTGTCCTCGACGAGGGCAGGATAAACGCCTTCGACACTCACGAGAACCTCCTTAAGACGAACGAGATATATAAGGACATCTATGAGAGTCAGATTAACGGCGGCGGCGACTTCGACCAGCCGGGCTGAGAGGAGGGAGCAGCACATGAACCAGACCAAATCCCGCCGCGGGCACATAAAGGGCTCCCTGCCCCTGCTGAACCGCGTCATAAAGTATATGCTCGACCACTATAAGTGGATATTCGTGCTCGTAATAGCCTGCATACTCATTAACGCCGTCACCAGCGTCATAGGCGCGACCTTCCCGCAGACGCTCGTCGACGACTACATTGAGCCCATGCTCAGCACGGGGGCGAACCTCTTCCCCGAGCTCTTCAACGACATAATAGAGCTCATATGCATCATGGCCGCCGGCATCATGGCCGCCTACTGCTACAGCCGCCTGATGGTCAACGTCAGCCAGGGCACCATGCTCCTGCTGCGCAACGAGCTCTTCTCGAAGATGGAGTCCCTGCCGATAAAGTACTTCGACACCCACGCCCACGGCGACATCATGTCCGTGTACACGAACGACATCGACACGCTCCGCCAGCTCATAAGCCAGGTCATACCCCAGACCATCAACTCGGCCATCACCATGATAGCCACGCTCATCACCATGCTGGTGCTCAACCCGGCCCTGACCGTCATAAGCATACTCACCGCCGCGCTCATGCTCTTCGTCACGGCGAAGTTCACGCAGTTCTCCGCTAAGTACTACATCAAGCAGCAGCATGACCTCGGCGCAGTCGACGGCTACATCGAGGAGATGATGGACGGCCAGAAGGTCGTCAAGGTCTTCTGCCACGAGGAGGAGGCCAAGGCCGGCTTCCGGAAGGTCAACGAGGAGCTCCGCCAGAGCGGCCTCATGGCCAACACCTTCGCCAACATGCTCATGCCCGTCAACGCGAACATCGGCTGGCTCAGCTACGCCGTCGTCGCCATTGTCGGCGCGATACTCGCCATAAACGGCCTCGCGGGCGTCACGGTCGGCACGGTCGTCACCTTCGTCGGCCTCAACAAGAGCTTCACCCAGCCCATAAGCCAGCTCTCCATGCAGATTAACTTCGTCGTCACCGCCGCCGCCGGCGCGCAGCGCGTCTTCGACCTCATGGACCAGGAGCCCGAGAAGGACGAGGGCTACGTCGAGCTCGTGAACGCGAAGTTCGACAGTAACGGCGAGCTCGTCGAGACCGAGGAGCGCACGAATATCTGGGCCTGGAAGCACCCGCACAGGGCCGAGGGCACCGTCACCTACACCCAGCTTCAGGGACAGGTCGTCTTCGACCACGTGGACTTCGGCTACGACGAGGATAAGATGGTCCTCCACGACATCTCCATGTGGGCCAAACCCGGCCAGAAGATTGCCTTCGTCGGCGCGACCGGCGCGGGCAAGACCACGATTACGAACCTCATAAACCGCTTCTACGACATCGCCGACGGCAAGATTCGCTACGACGGCATAAACATCAACAAGATAAAGAAGCAGGACCTCCGCCGCAGCCTCGGCATGGTGCTCCAGGATACGCACCTCTTCACCGGCACGGTCATGGACAACATCCGCTACGGCAACCTCGAGGCCACGGACGAGGAGTGCATCGCCGCCGCCACGCTCGCGAACGCCGACGGCTTCATCCGCCGCCTGCCCGACGGCTACAACACCATGCTCACCGGCGACGGCGCGAACCTCAGCCAGGGCCAGCGCCAGCTGCTCGCCATCGCCCGCGCCGCGGTCGCCGATCCCCCCGTGCTCATACTCGACGAGGCCACGAGCTCGATAGACACCCGCACCGAGAAGCTCGTCCAGGGCGGCATGGACGCCCTCATGAC
>DVKN01000051.1 GCA_018716005.1 Candidatus Scatomorpha stercoravium | reverse complement strand
CGCTCGCCCATCGAACAGAGGACGGCGCCTGCGCCCTTCGCCAGGCGCGCCTCGGCGAGCGAGAAACCGCCCTCGGGCCCGGTTATGAGGCTTACGGACTTGAAATCGCCCGCCGCCTCTATCGCCTCGCGCAGCGGCGCGCGGTCCTCGCCCGTCTCGTACATGAAGAGGCAGGCGTCGGCCTTCAGGGCGGAGTCGAGCATCTCGACGTAGTCGTGGATGTACTCCACCGGCGGGATAATACCGCGGCCGCTCTGCTCGGCGGCGGACTGGGAAATCCGGTTGAAGCGCTCGAGCTTTTTGTCCACACTGCGGCCGTCGAGCTTCGCGACGCAGCGCTCGCAGTCGAAGAAGACTATGCGCCCCGCGCCGGCCTCGACGCACTTCTGGATGAGATAATCCGCCCGCTCGCCCTTGGGCAGGCCGGCGTAGACCGTGACGGCCACCGCCGGCTCGCCCCGGCAGGGCACGACCTCGACGACCTCGGCCTCGACCTCGTCCGAGAGCGAGCTCACGATGCGGCAGCGGTAGTCCGTGCCCGCGCCGTCGCATATGACGACGTCCTCGCCCGGGCGCAGGCGCAGCACGCGCACGTGCTCCGCGTCCTTCCCGCGTATATAGGCGCGTCCCCCCGCGAGGTTGGTACCGGCCATGAAAAATCTCGGCATAGCTTTCTCCTCCGTAATTGTGTTCAGTTTATCCCGCGCACCGGGTGGCGTATCACCGTCCTGAGCTTCTCCGGCGCGGTGCGCCTCGCGTCGCTCAGGTATATCTCATGGTGCAGCCGCCCGGCCCACGAAGTCCGGCAGGCGGATGGCGGATATCCAGCGGAAGCTCTCCTTGCGCGAGTAATCTATCGAGCCCGCGGCGGAGCCCTCCTGATCCCGGGCGTGCTCTTCGGCAGGTAGAATTCCTTATATTCCTTCTTGTAGTCGAACGCCATTGCGTCTCCCCGGGGCTCAGGCGCGAAGGGAATCGATTTCCGCGGCGGCGGCCTCGCTCGTGAGCCAGTCGGCGACGAGGCGCGCGGGGGCGTCCTCGGCGAGGCCGGCGAGCGTCACGGCATAGAGCCCGCCGTAATCGAGCTCCCTCGCCTCGAGCTCCGCGCCGGCGTCCCGGGCGGCGGCCAGGACGGCCTCGTCCGGATAGGGCGCTATCACGAGATCGAGCTCTCCCGCGAGCAGGGCCTCATAGCTCTCCTGCGCGCCGAGGGCCTCCATGGGGTAGTCCCCGCCGCTGTACTGCGTGTGCACCTTCTCGAAGACGAGCTGGATGAGCGGCAGGGCGTCGGCACTGCCGTCTATGCGCGGGTAATTCTCCGCCGTCACTCCCTCGATCGCGCCCTCCTGAGCGCCGCAGGCGCTGAGAGCAGCAGGGCGAGTATAAGCGCGATGGGCAAAAGCTTTTTCATATGCGTGGCCTCCTTGGCTTTTTTAGAATTATCTCACATCCGGCACGCTATTGCAAGAGCGGCATAGGATGAACGGGAGGAGTAAGCTATGGACGATGAGACTTTGGAGGCCCTGCGGGGCTTCGGCGGCGTATGGGGCCGCGTGGAGGGGCGGGCTGAGGCCGCGCCTCCGCCGCTCGGCGATCTGGCCGAGGCCGCCTCGAGGCAGTGCGAGCTGCTCTCGGCCCTCGCGCGCGTATGCCCGCGCAGCTCGGCCCGGCTCCGGCGCATGGCCTCGGAGGAGGCGGCGCTCGCAGCCCGGCTGAGGGCGGAGGATTTCCTCGCCGGGGGCGGCGGCTGCGCGGCGTCGGCGGCCTGCGCCGTGGTGCGCAATCCCCTGTGCGGCCTGCGCGAGGCGTATAACGCCGCCTCAGCCCTCGGCGAGGCGCTCCAGGCCGCGGCGAACGCCGCGCCCTGCGCCCTCCGGCGCGCGCTCGACCCCCTCGCCGCCGGGGAGCGCCGCCGCGCCTGCGCGCTGCGCGAGCTGATTCTGCGCGCGATGTGCGTAAATTAGGCTTGACTTTGCCATTGAAATAGTATATTATATACGGGCGCTAACTGAATAGTTTAGTTCGAGCAGCCCGTGGAGATGTCGCGTAGTTGGTCGAGCGCGCACGATTGGAAATCGTGTAGGGGTCAAAAGCTCCTCGAGAGTTCGAATCTCTCCATCTCCGCCATCGCCCCGGCTGCGCCGCAGCCGGGGCGATACTTTTATATTTCACGAGGGAGGCCGGCCATGAAAAAATTCGTCATACTCATCGGCAGCTACTGTTCCGGCAAGACGGAGCTCGCGCTCAATATGGCAGCGAACGCGGCCTCGGCCGGACGGCGCACGCTTGTCGTCGACCTCGACCGGATAAACGATTACTTCCGCATGTCCGACCAGATACCCATACTCTCCGAGAAGAAGATAGAGCTCGTCTCGCCCACCTTCGTCGGGAAGGGCCTCACGCAGACGAATATGCCCGCCGCCGTGGCCTCGGCCTTCGACAGCGACTGGGACCTCGTCATCTTCGACGTCGGCGGCGACCGCGCGGGCGCGCTCTCGCTCGCGCGCTATCACGAGGACTTCGCGCGCCTCGAGGCCGGCTCGCTCGAGGTCTACGACATAGTGAACGTCTTCCGCCCGACCTCGGAGACGCCCGAGAAGGTGCTCGGCCTCATGGCTGAGCTGGAGGACTTCGCCCGCGCGAAGGTGACGGGCTTCGTAAACAACTCGAACCTCCTCGAGTACACCACGCCCGGCTGCCTCGCGCAGGGTCTGGACGTCCTCCGCGAGGCCTCGCTCCGCTCCGGCGTCCCGGTGAAGCACACGACGGGGCTTAAGCGGCACCTCGACGCCTTCCTCGCCTCCGGCCCGGACATGGCCTACGTCGGCGAGCCCGTCGCGATAGAGACGCATATGCTCCGCACGCCCGGCAATTTCATGCACGGGAAAATCTGACGGATGGCTTAAAGCCGCCGGGGCGGCCCTGTGTGAGGCCGCCCCGGCTTTTCATATTCAGGCCGTCTCGGGCCAGGGGAAGAGCTCGCCGTCCTTCACGATGAAGGCGCGGCGGGCTATTTTCGCCATCGGCGTATCAGAGAGCGAGTCGGAGTAGAATTCGTCCACCTCCGCGCCGGGGAATTCCCGGCCCAGGCGGCGGACCTTCTCCTCGCCGTGGTTGTTCATGCCGAGCGTCCAGCCGCTGTACCTGTCCACGCGGCTGGCGATGAGCCGCACGCCGAGCTCCCTCGCGACGGGCCGCAGCAGGAAGTCCGGCGAGGCGCTGGAGATGATGTCGTCGGGGCGCTTCCGCTCCAGGTACCAGTCCCCTATGTCGCGCATATGCCCGTCCCAGAACTCCTTCACGGCGGCGTCTATGTCCGGCACACAGGTGAGGAAGCGGTAGAAGACCTCCTTGGCGCGGGTCTTGTCCGTGAGGCCGAGCTTCATCCCGGCGGCGTAGGGCACGGCTCCGAGCGCCGGGCCCGCCGCGCGCGGCCAGCGCCTCAGGCAGAAGGCGAAGAAGCGCTCCGTGCTGTCATATGGCAGTATGGTCTTGTCGAAGTCGTAGACGTTTACAAGTTCCATTTATATCTCTCCGGTCAGCTTATAGTACGTGACGGCGAAGCCCTCGCGTATGAAATAGTTGAGCGCGAGCGTGGGCCAGCTGGTTCGCCCCGCGACGCCGGAGCACTCGACGCCGAGCCCCTCCGCCATGGCCTTCGCGCGGTAGAGGTGGTATTCGCTGGTGACTATGGCCGTGTTCCCGTCCGGCTCGCCGCCCCGCTCGCGGATGAGGGCGAAGGAGTACTCGAGATTTTCCCAGGTGCTCGTGGCCCTGTCCTCGACGATGATGCGCGAGGGGTCTATGCCCTTCGCCTCGAGCCAGACGGCCATGGCCTCGCCCTCGGTCATCGTCTCGCCGGGGCCCTGCCCGCCGGAGACGACGGCGGCGCAGCCCGGGTGCGCCTCGAGCCAGTCATAGGCCGCGTTCAGCCGGTCGGTGAGCGAGAGGCTGGGCACGTCCCCGTGCAGCCCCGCGCCGAGGACGACGAGGTATTCGGTGTCCTCCGGCGCGTCGGTGCGCGCGGCCGCTATTATCGGCGCCTCAATCACGCCGAAGACTGCGAGGCCCAGTATGAGCAGCGCGGCGAGCGCGATGCGCAGCGAGCGCCGGCGGACGAAGTGATAAAAGGCTATGACCGCCGCGGCGAGCGCGCAGAGCGCCGCGACGAAGGCGTGCCCCGTCATCGCAGCGGCGAAGACGAGCGTGGCGATAAGCAGGATTATCACGGCTATGAGCCAGAGCCTAGCTTTCATCAAGTTCCTCCCATTCCGAATAGAGCGCGTCGAGCCCTTTGCCCAGCTCTTCCCGCTCGGCGTCCAGCTCCATGAGCCGGACGTAGTCGGAGGCGTTGGCCTCGCTCTCGGCGTCTATTTCGGCGAGGCGGGCCTCGGTCTTCTCTATTTCGCGCTCGACGCGGCGGCGCCGCTTCTCGAGCTCCGAGCTGCGCTTGTGGGCGCTCTTGGGCTTCTCCGGCTTCGGCGCGGCGGATTTGGCCGCCTGGGCTATGGCCTCCTGCCTCGCGCGCCACTCGCGGAACTCGGCGAAGCCGCCGCGGAAGTCCGTAATCTTCCCGTCCGAGAAGTGCCATATCCGCGTCGCGAACTTCTCGATGAACCACCGGTCGTGGGAAACGAAGAGCAGCGCCTCGGAGTAATCGGAGAGCGCGTCCTCCATCCACTCGCGGCTCGCTATGTCGAGGTGGTTCGTGGGCTCGTCGAGTATGAGCAGGTTGACGTCCGAGCGCATGAGGATACAGAGCCTGAGGCGGCTCTGCTCGCCGCCGGAGAGCGTGCCGACGGCCTTGAGCGCGTCCTCG
>DVKN01000050.1 GCA_018716005.1 Candidatus Scatomorpha stercoravium | reverse complement strand
TCGTTGCGAGGTCGAGCGCCTTGACCATCTCGTCCATGTCGTTGCCGTCTATCTCGTAGACGTCGAAGCCGAAGGCCTTGAACTTGTCGCCGAGGTTGACGGGCGGCATAATCTCGTCGCAGGTGCCGTCGAGCTGGAGGTTGTTGTAGTCGACGAAGACGACGAGGTTGTCGCACTTGTACTTGTACGCGGTGCCGCAGGCCTCCCAAATCTCGCCCTCGTTGCACTCGCCGTCGCCGACGGCGACGAAGACGCGGTAGTCCTTCTTATCGAGCTTCGCCGCAATGGCCATGCCCACGCCGCAGGCGAGGCCCTGGCCCAGAGAGCCGGTGGAGATGTCTATGCCGGGGCACTTCTTCATGTCGGGGTGGCCCTGGAGCGGGGACCCCTCCTTGCGGAGGGTGTCCAGCACTTCCATGGGGAAGAAGCCGCGCATGGCGAGGGCGGCGTACTGCGCCGGGCAGACGTGGCCCTTGCTCATGACGAAGCGGTCGCGGTCGGCCCACTTGGGCTCAGCGGGGTTGACGTTCATCTCGCGGAAATAGCAGGCGGTGACGAATTCTGCGACGGAGAGGCTGCCGCCCGGGTGGCCGGACTGAGCCTTGTAAATCATGTCTATCACGTGCTTCTTGAGGTCGACGCAGGTGTTCTTGAGCTGCGCAATGCTCAGTTTTTCATTCATTGCAATCACCTTTCTTTAGACCGCGCTCAGGATGTGAATATTGTCGAGATGCCGGGTATGTAGGTTATGATAAGCAGCACGATCAGCGAGGCCAAAATCAATGGCACAACCGCCTTCGAAATCTGCTTGAGGTTGACCTTGGCGACGCCGCAGGCGACATAGAGGTCGACGCCGACGGGAGGCGTGTAGAGGCCAATCGCGAGGTTGACTATCATGACGACGCCGAGGTGGATGAGGTCGACGCCGAGGGCCTGGGCGACCGGGACGAAGAGCGGGGTGAAGATGTACAGCGCGCTCGTGGAATCCAGGAAGCAGCCGGCGATGAGCAGCAGGATGTTGACGATGATGAAGAAGATTATCGTGCTGCCGCCGGTGAGGTCGGTGAGGGCGCCGGAGATAGCGAGGTCGAGACGGCTGCGGGTGAGGACGTAGGAGAACATGCTGGCCGTCGCGGTGATGAAGAGGACGGTGGCGCTGGTGCTGGCGGAGTCGATGATGATGGCCTTGAGCTCCTTGAACCTGACGGTCTTGTACACGAACACGCCGACGACGAGGCCGTACACGACGCTGACGGCCGCGGCTTCGGTCGGGGTGAAGATGCCGCCGTAGATGCCGCCGAGGATGATAACGGGCATCAGGAGGCCCCAGAAGGCCTTCTTGAAGGCGACCCAGCGGTCATGCCAGCTGGCCTTGGGGAGCTTGACGAGGTTGGCCTTGCGGCCGAGGATAAGGGCCGTGGCGATGAGGCCCGCGCCCATGATAAGGCCGGGGATGACGCCCGCCTTGAAGAGGTCGCCGATGCCGACGCCGGAGGCAATCGAGCCGTAGACGACGAAGGTGATGCTGGGCGGGATGATGACGCCGATAGCGCCGGCGCTGGCCATGAGGGCGGCGGAGAAGCTCGGGCTGTAGCCGGAGCGGATCATGCCGGGAATCATGACAAGGCCGAGGGCCGCGACGGTGGCCGGGCCGGAGCCGGAAATGGCGGCGAAGAAGCAGGAAACTATGACGCAGACTATCGCGAGGCCGCCGCGCAGGTGACCGACGCAGGCTTCGGCGAGGTTAATGAGGCGCTTCGATATCTGCGCCTTGTCCATGATGTTGCCGGCGAGGATGAAGTAGGGGATGGCCAGCAGAACGAATTTGCTCATCGAGGAGCTGAACATCTGCGGCATCGCGCTCATGACGGTGTCCAGCGGGCGGCCCGCGCCCTGGACGAGCATGGCGGCGACGCTCGAGACGCCGAGGCAGACGGCTATCGGCGCGCCCATTATGAGAAGCAGGGCGAAGCTTATGAACAGTACGGCGGCTATCATTTCTCTATGGCCTCCTTTCCATCAGCGGACTCGGGCTTGACTTTCGCTTCCTCTATCGTCGCCTGGGCGAAGCGTATCGTGATGAAGAACGCGCCGAAGGGGACGAAGGTGGCGTAAATCCACTCGGGCCACTGCATGGCGGCGGTGACCATGCCGAGGTTGTACTGGTTCATGACCATGAGCACGCCGTAGTAGAAGACGGCGGCGGAGAACACGGTGCACAGGCCGTAGACGAAGACGAGCAGCGCCTTGCGGGCCTTGAAGTTGACGGCGTCGGGCAGTATCGTAAGGCCGAGGTGCGCGCGGCGCTTGGCGGCGATAGCGGTGCCCATCATGCTCAGCAGGATGAAGAGATAGGTCGCTATCTCCTCGGAGAAGGCCAGCGAGCCTATGCCCGTCCAGCGGCAGACAACGTTCGCGAAGGTGATGGTGACCATCACTATCGTGCAGATAATGCAGATGATTTCCTCTATCCAGTCGAGAATCTTATTCAGCATCTCTCGCACCTCCCGTCAGGCTTCTATGCCGAAGGCCGCGCAGGCGTCGGCGCCGAAGTACTCGAACATCTCCTGCTTGAAGTCGGCGACGGCCTCTTCAAAGGCGGCCATCTCCTCGTCCGTGAGGTAGGTGACGGTCATGCCCTCTTCCTTGAACTTCTCGATGGTGTCGGCCTCCTCGTTGACGAGGGTCTCGCGGCCCCATTCGCAGGCCTCGGCGGCGCATTCGGCGATGAGCTCCTGGGTCTTGGGCTCAAGGCTCTCCCAGATATCGGTGTTCGCGATGAAGAGGTCGCTCTCGTAGGAGTAGTTCCAGAGGGTCAGGTAATCCTGGACCTCGTACATCTTGGAGGAGTCGGTTATGGAAACGCCGTTCTCCTGGCCGTCGAGGGTGCCCTGCTGGATGGCAGTGAAGACCTCGGACCAGTTCATGGCGGTGGGGTCGGCTTTAAGGGCGTTGAAGAAGCCCATGAAGACGACGCTGCCGGGGACGCGGATCTTCAGGTGCTCGACGTCCTCGGGAGTGCGGACTTCGTGCTTGGAGTTGGTCAGCTGGCGGAAGCCGTTGTGGAAGCTGCCGAGGTAGGTCATGCCCTTCATGGCCAGACGCTCGGCGTAGTAGTCCTTGCCGGTGGAGTCGATGACGGCGACGGCCTCGTCATAGTCCTCGAATATCCAGGGAATGGTGGCCACAGGCAGCTTCTCGTCTATGACGGCGAGAGTGCAGGTGGCGTAGGCCGCGAGGTCGGTGCTGCCGGAGGCGATCATCTCGATGCCTCGGGAGGCGTTGCCATTGGCCAGCTGGTCGTTCGGGAACACGGCGACGGTCACGTTGCCGCCGGAGCGCTCCTCGACAAGAGCGGCAAAGTAGTCGGCGACGCGCGCATCGATCTGAGTGTCC
>DVKN01000049.1 GCA_018716005.1 Candidatus Scatomorpha stercoravium | reverse complement strand
GCGGGCAGGCCGGAGCGCTCTATGATGTCGTCGACGTGGGTGTGCTTCGCCGTGACGGCGGAGACTATCTTCAGCTGTGCGTCGCTGAGGCCCTCGAGCTGTTTTACGAGGTCACTATATTCCTCGGCCTCGGGCTTGTCAACGTCTTTTTTCGGCCTGAGCTTGCCGCGGCGGGGAGATTTTGCCTTTTTCGGCTCGTTCTCCGCCTCTTCCCCGTCCTCCTCAGCGGCCTTGACGCGCTCGGCGCTCTCGGCCACGGCGGCCTCGGCGAGGTCACGCGGCGGCTTCTTCACCCGTCCGGCCTCGTTGAGCGTGGGGAAGCGCCCCGTGAAGCCCGCGAGCACGTCCCAGGCGCTGACGGCCGGGTGCGCGCCCTCCATTATGAGCCGGTTGCTCCCGGCGGAGTTCGGCGCGGTGATGTTCCCCGGCACGGCGAAGACCTCGCGGCCCTGGCCGAGCGCCTCGTCCGCGAAGAGCAGCGCGCCGCTCCTGGCGGGGGCCTCTATGACGAGCGCCGCCACCGAGAGGCCGGAGGTTATGCGGTTCCTCGCGCGGAAGAAGGACTGGTGCGTCTTCGCGCCCGGCGGGTATTCGCTCACGACCGCGCCTGCCATCGCCACGTCCCAGGCTATGCCGCCGTCCCAGCGCACGGAGTCTATCGGCACGCCGAGGACGCCGACGCAGGGCCCGTTCGCCAGAAGCGCGCCCCGGGCCGCGGCCTCGTCCACGCCGCGCGTGAGG
This sequence comes from Candidatus Scatomorpha stercoravium, assembly GCA_018716005.1. Classification (GTDB taxonomy): domain Bacteria; phylum Bacillota; class Clostridia; order Oscillospirales; family Oscillospiraceae; genus Scatomorpha; species Scatomorpha stercoravium. The sequence continues at coordinate 4,312 of DVKN01000049.1, read as the reverse complement.
CCGGAGACGACCAGCCCGCCGCATTTGCAGATGCCGTAGGCCATGTTCTGCGCCGTCTCGAGGCCGTATATCGAGGCGCTGCGCGTCCCGACGACGGCGACGGAGCACAAATCGTCTATGTTCGGCAGCTTGCCGCGCACGTAGAGCACGAGCGGCGGGTCGAATATCTCCAGGAGGCGGTTCGGATAGGCCGCGTCCTGCATGGTGACAATGCCGATGTTCTGCTCCTCGCACCTGCCGAGCACCTCGTTTACGCCGCTCAGGCGCTTTATGCCCAGCGCCTCGCGCTCCTCGTCGCTGAGGAAGCCCAGCTCGCGGTAGTCCTCATCCCGGGCGAAGAAGGCCTCGCGCACGCCGCCCAGCCGCTCGACGAGCAGCCGCTTTGAGCGCGGCCTCACGTTCGTGAGCGTCGAGAGCCATATCCAGTATCTCAGCTCGCTCATGGCCTCACCGCCTCACAGCCGCGCGCGGGCCATCTCCCACATGAGCACCGCCGCGGCGGCGGCCGCGTTGAGCGACTCGCTGCCCGGCCTCATGGGGATTATCATCGCGCCGGCGCACAATCTCATGAGCTCCGGGCTGAGCCCGTGGCCCTCGTTGCCGATGGCGACCGCGGCGCGCTCGAGCCTGAGATCGCGCACGTCCCGCGCCGAATCCGTGAGCGCCGCGCCGTAGAGCGTAAGGCCCATGGCCTCGATTATGCCGCCGAGCTCCGGAACGGAGCACTCGAGCACGTACTGCCGGAAGGCCGCGCCCATGCTCGCGCGCACGCAGCGCGGAGAGCTGCGGCCCGCGCAGTCCCCGCAGAGGATGACGGCGTCTATGCCGAGGGCGTTCGCCGTGCGTATCATCGTGCCGACGTTGCCGGGGTCCTGTATATTCTCGAGCACCAGCGCCGAGCGCGGCGAGGCCGGCGCGGCTATTTCGGGGAGGCGCACGGAGAAGACCGGCCCGGGGCTGTTCTTAACCGGGGAGGCATAGCTCACGAGCTCCGGCGGCGCGCAGTACGTCCGGCTCTCGAGCCCTTCCGGCACTTCCGCGCCCTCGGCGCAGAGGACGCCCGTCACTTCCGCGCCGGAGGCGAGCGCCTCGCCGAGCAGCTTCATGCCGTCGAGCGCCGTCTCGCCCGAGGCGGCCCTCGCGGCGGCGTCGCTCCCCAGCGCCCTCAGGCGCATTATATATGGGTTTTTGCGCGAGGTAATCCTCTCCATTGCGCATGACCTCCGTCAGATACCTTAATAAATTAAAATATCCGCATTTGCCGGATTTGTCAACCACATTATTCTCCCCCGTCCCGGGCCAGCCTTGCGGCGCGTGGCTTTTTGCGCTATAATGCCGGTGATAATTGACCCGTGGAGGTATGGTATGGTCATCATCTACTGCGAAATGCACATCGACGCCGAAAAGAAGGCGGAATACTTCGAGCGCGTGCGCGCCGCCGGCATAATCCCGGCCACGAACGCCGAGCCCGGCTGCCTGAGCTACGAGCTCGCCGAATGCGCCGCCGAGCCGGGCAAGCTGCTCATCGTCGAGCGCTGGGAGAGCCCCGCCGCCCTGCCCGCGCACATGAAGGGCGCGAACTACGCCGCGCTCATGAAGCTCAACGCCGAGTACGGCCTCAAGGGCGGCGCCGCCGTCTACACCGCCGAGCCTATGGCGAAATAAAGCGCCGCGCCAATATAAATGCCGCCCCCTGCGGGGCGGCATTTGGATTTTCAGTACAGCTTCGCGCCGGCGGGGATGCGCGGGTCGACCATCAGCAGGTGCAGCCTCTCCTCGCCCGCCTCGTGGTGGACGGCGGAGATAAGCATGCCGCAGGAGTCTATGCCCATCATCTTGCGCGGCGGGAGGTTCGTTATGGCGATGCAGGTCTTCCCCACCAGCTCCTCGGGCTCGTAGTACTCGTGGATGCCGCTGAGTATCACCCTGTCCTCGCCGCTGCCGTCGTCGAGCGTGAACTTTAGGAGCTTCTTCGACTTCTTCACAGCCTCGCAGGCCTTGACCTTGACGGCGCGGAAGTCGGATCTGGAGAAGGTCTCAAAGTCCACGAAATCGGCGAAAAGCGGCTCTATCTCCACCTTGGAGAAGTCTATGGGCTCCGCCTCGGCCGCGGGCATACCCTCGAGCGCCGCGCCCAGGACCTCGCCGAGCTGGGCCATGGCCTCGCTTACGGCGGGCTTGTCGTTCTTCTGGATATCGAGCGGCTTCATCGTGGGGAACAGGATTATATCGCGTATCGAGTCGACGCCGGCCAGGAGCATGGCGCAGCGGTCTATGCCTATGCCGAGGCCGCCCGTGGGGGGCATGGCGTACTCGAGGGCGTTGATGTAGTCGTAGTCCATCATGCCGGCCTCGTCGTCGCCCTTGGCGCGCAGCTCGACCTGCTTGAGGAAGCGCTCCTTCTGGTCTATGGGGTCGTTGAGCTCCGAGAAGGCGTTGCCCATCTCGCTGCGGCAGATGAAGAGCTCGAAGCGCTCGGTGAGGCGCTTGTCCTTCGGGCTGCGCTTGGCCAGCGGGCTGACGTCGACGGGGTGCATGGTGATGAAGGTGGGCTGCACCATGTGCTCCTCGACCTTCTGGTCGAAGCACTCGTAGAGCGCGTTGCCCCAGGTGGGCTCCTTGCCGGACATATCGACGCCGGCGCTCTCGGCGGCCTTCACGGCCTCGGCGTCGTCGGTGATGGACATGAAGTCCACGCCGAGGTACTTCTCGACGGCCTCGGCCATGGTCATGCGCGGCCAGCCGGGCGCGAGGGATACGTGCTCGCCCTGCCAGTCGAGCTCATAGGTGCCGAGTATCTCCATGGCCGCGCCGCTCAGGAGGTCCTCGAAAAGGTCCATCATGTCGTTGAAGTCGGCGTAGGCCTGGTAGAGCTCGACGGTGGTGAACTCGGGGTTATGGCGCGTGTCCATGCCCTCGTTGCGGAATATCCGGCCCAGCTCGTAGACGCGCTCTATGCCGCCGACGATAAGGCGCTTGAGGTTGAGCTCGGTGGCGATGCGCAGGTAGAGGTCGATGTCGAGCGCGTTGTGGTGCGTGATGAAGGGCCTCGCGGTCGCGCCGCCGGAGATGGTGTTGAGCACCGGCGTCTCGACCTCCATGTAGCCGCGGCCCTCGAGGAAGCGGCGGACGTAGCTCACGAACTTCGAGCGTATCTCGAAATTGCGGCGGCTCTCGCCGCTCATGATGAGGTCGACGTAGCGCTGGCGGTACTTGAGCTCCACGTTCGTCATGCCGTGGAACTTCTCGGGCAGCGGGCGCAGGCTCTTTGCGAGCAGCGTGACCGCCTCGACGTGGACGGAAATCTCGCCCGTCTTGGTCTTGAACACGAAGCCCCTGACGCCGATGATGTCGCCTATGTCATACTTGCGGAAGTCCTTGAACTCCTGCTCGCTCACGGCGTCGGAGCGGACGTAGAGCTGGAGCTGGCCGCGGTCGTCCTTTATGTGGCAAAATATCGCCTTGCCCATGCCGCGCTTGGACATTATGCGCCCCGCGACGGCGACGGTTTTGTTTTCGAACGCCTCGTAGTTTTCGGTGACGTCCTTCGACCAGGCGGTGCGTTCAAATTTGGTTAGCTCGAACGGGTCTCTCCCCGCCTCGCGCAGCTCCGCGAGCTTATCGCGGCGTATCTGCAGTATTTCGCTTAGCTCCTGCTCGGGAGCCTTTGTATTTTCGCTTCTGTTCTCCCCGCTCATATACAGCCTTTCTCAGTCGTGCGACACCTCGAGCACGGTAAAGCGCATCTCGCCCACCGGCGCCTCGACGGTCACGGTATCTCCCACGCGGCGGCCGAGTATGGCGCGGCCTATGGGGCTCTCGTCGCTTATGCGGCCTTCCATCGGGTTTGCCTCCTGCGAGCCGACTATCTGATACTCAACGTCCTCGTTCTCGTCCTCGTCATGGAGCTTGACGCGGCTGCTTAGGCTCACGACGCCGGCGTCGGCCTCGCTCTTTTCGATTATCTCGGCGTTCTCTATGAGCGCCTTCATCTCGGCTATCTTGGAGTACAGCTTGCCCTGCTCGGTCTTGGCCTCGTCGTATTCGCTGTTCTCGCTGAGGTCGCCGAAGCTGCGCGCCTCCTTTATGAGCTCGCTGACCTCCTTCTCGCGGACGGTCTCAAGGTAGTGGAGCTCCTCTATGAGAGAGTCGTATCGCTCCTGACTCATTTTGTACTTGCTGTCGGCACTCATTGCTATCTTCCTTCCGTTTATTGCGGCCTGAGCCGCTGATGATTAAATTATCCGCTAAATTATAATCGCGCTTCCATGCCTTGTCAAGGCGAAGCCTGTCACAGCATCCACTGAACCGT
>DVKN01000001.1 GCA_018716005.1 Candidatus Scatomorpha stercoravium | reverse complement strand
GCGGCCGCCGCGCGGCCATTATACCACAGCTTCGGCGTATTGACAAATAAGTATTGAAAAACGCGCCGGCTTATGCTAAAATGTTCACAAGTCAGCCCGCGGCGAGGCCGGGGCGCAAATTAGGAAGGGAGACACAATATGGATATCAGCAAGGTTACCGTCAAGGAGCTTCTCGCCAACCCGAAGGCCTGCGACGCCATGAACGCCATCGACCCCAAGATTCTGAAGAGCCCCATGGTCAAGCTCGTCAAGGGCAAGACCGTCGAAGCCGTCTTCAACATGGTCCCGGACAGCAAGGTCTCGCCCGAGATTAAGCAGAAAATCCGCGAGGCCCTCGCGGCTATATAAAACGAACGAGCGCCGGGAACCCGGCGCTTTTTCTTGCATTGGGCGGCCCTTTGCGGTATAATCCGCGTATGAACTGCTGCAAATTCCGACGCATAATGGCATTCGGCTGCTCTATGGCGGCCGCTTTTATACTGTCCGGCTGCGGCGAGGCCCCCTCCGTTCCCCCGCCCGCGCCCGAGTACGCGGCGCCCTCACCGGCCCCGGAGATAACGCCCCCGCCCACGGTTGAGCCCACGCCCGTCCCCACGCCGGCGGACGAGTACTTCACCCTCTCCTTCTGCGGGGACTGCACCCTCTCCTCATCACAGCGCGAGGAGAGCTTCGAGTACACCGTCGCCGGGCGCATGGACTACCCCTTCTCCGGCGTGCGCGAGTATTTCGAGGACGACTACCTCACGATAGCGAACCTCGAGTGCGTCCTCTCCGACCGGGAGCTGACGGGCAGCGCCACCTTCCTCTTCCGGGGCGCGGCCTCAAACGCGGCCATGCTCAGCGAGGGCGGCGTCGAGCTCGTCTCGCTTGGCAACAACCACGCCGTCGACTTCGGTCAGGCGGGGCTCGACGACACGCGCGCCGCGCTCGATTACCACGGCGTCGCCCACGCGGGGTCGGATTCGAGTTATGTCTACCAGTCCGGGGACGGGATAAGCGTCGGCGTCTACGCCGCGCCCTGGTGCGCGACGGAGTACCAGCTGCGCGCGGGCGTCTCCGCCCTCGCGGCGAGGGAGGACGTCGACCTCGTCGTCTGCCTCGTACACTGGGGCGACGAGGGGACTTACCGCGCGAACTGGAGCCAGACGGCCCTCGGCCGCGCGGCCATAGACGCGGGCGCGGACATAGTCTGCGGCTCGCATCCGCACACGCTCCAGCCGATCGAGGAATACGGCGGCGGATACATAGCCTACTCGCTGGGGAACTTCGTCTTCGGCGGCAACACCGCGCCCTCGGACCGGGATACGGCCATACTCCGCTTCACGGTAAAGCGCGCCGCGGACGGCGGCGTGACTGTGGAGGGCTGGGAGGCCGTGCCCTGCTCCGTGTCCTCGACGGCGGTAATAAACGACTTCCGCCCCGAGCCCTACGAGCCCGGCAGCGCGGAGTATGAGCGCGCGATGAGCAAGCTCACGGGCTCCTTCACGGGGCCGGATTTGAACATCGACTACTCTGAATTTCACGAGGGAGGCGCGGAAAATGAAAGCTGAACGGCCCTATCCCGCCGTAACCGTCTCGGCGAAGGCCGAGCGCAGCCTGCGCGGCGGGCATCCCTGGCTCTACGCCGAGGAAATACGCTCCGTCTCGGGCCAACTGACGCCCGGCGGCATAACGGACGTCCTCACGGCGAAGGGCGCGTGGCTCGGCGCGGGCATATACTCGCCCGAGAGCAAGATAGCCGTGCGCGTGCTCTCGGACAACGCAAACGAGCGCTTCACGGATGCCTTCTTCGAGCGGCGGGTGCGCTACGCGCTCGAGTACCGCCGCGCCGTCATGGGGGACGACTTCGGGGCCTGCCGCCTCGTCTTCGGCGAGGCCGACGGCCTGCCCGGCGTGACCGTGGACAGGTTCGGGGATGTGCTCGTGACGCAGATACTCTCCCTCGGCATGGAGCAGCGCAAGGGCCTCATATACCGCGCGCTCGAGCGCGCCCTCGCGGACATGGGCGAGGGCATACGCGGCATATACGAGCGCAGCGAGTCGCCCCTGCGCGCCAAGGAAGGGCTCGAGAGCGTCTCCGGCTGGTACGAGGGCCTGCCGCACTCCGGCGGCACGGAGACGGTCATCACGGAGAACGGCATAAAATACACCGTCGACTTCGCGAACGGCCAGAAGACCGGCTTCTTCCTCGACCAGAAGTACAACCGCCGCGCCGCCGCGCGCATAGCCCCGGGCCGGCGCGTGCTCGACTGCTTTACGCACACCGGCTCCTTCGCGCTCAACTGCGCCGCCGCCGGGGCGGAGCACGTGACCGCCGTCGACGTCAGCGAGAGCGCCGTGTGCCTCGCCCGCGCGAACGCCCGGCTGAACGGCCTGGAGGGGAATATGGACTTCCTCGCCGCCGACGTCTTCGACCTGCTGCCGCGGCTCATAGCGGAGCGCGCGAAGTACGACTTCGTCATTCTCGACCCGCCGGCCTTCACGAAGTCCCGGCGCACGGCCGCCAGCGCGGAGCGCGGCTACAAGGAGATTAACTACCGCGCCATGCGCCTCCTGCCCCGCGGGGGCTATCTCGCGACGGCCTCCTGTTCGCACTTCATGCCCCAATACGAGTTCGAGCGTATGCTCCGCTCCGCCGCGCGGGACGCCAATGTCAGCCTGCGCGAGGTCGAGGTGCGCAAGCAGGCTCCGGACCACCCCATACTCTGGAACGTGCCCGAGACGGAGTACCTGAAGTTCTACATATTCCAGATAATATGAGCCGCGCGCCATGAAAAACCGCCTCCCGGATATGGGGAGGCGGTTTGCTTATTCGGTCAGCCGAGGGATTTGAGGACGCTCTCGTGGGCCTCCCGCTCGCTGAGGTCGCCGAGGGGGACGAGCTCGGCGCGGCCGTATTTGCGCGTGAGCGCGGCGGCGAGTATGCCGTCGCAGAGGGCGGGGTTCTTCGGCAGCACGGGGCCGTGGCTGTAGGTGCAGAAGCAGTTCAAATACCTCGCGCCCTCGGTTCCGTCCTCGCCGTTGTTGCCGGAGCCGTGTATGACGCGGCCCAGGGGCTTCACGCCCTCGCCGAGATAGGTGCGGCCGGAGTGGTTCTCGAAGCCGACGACGGGGCCGAATTCGCTCTCGAAGGCGAAATTCCCGATGAGCCTCTCGTCCGCGCCGACGGTGTAGAGGTCGAGCGCGCCGATGAAGGGCAGCTTTTCGCCGGTGTGCGTCTCATAATAGCGGCCCATGAGCTGGTAGCCGCCGCATACGCACAGGAAGGCCGCGCCGTCCCGGACGGCGGCGGCGATGTCCTCGCCCTTGCCGCTCCTGAGGTCGTCGAGCAGCAGGCCCTGCTCGAAGTCCTGCCCGCCGCCGATGAAGAAGAGGTCGAACTTCGCGAGGCTCTCCCGCTCGCCTATGGGCACTTCCGTGACGGAGCAGCTTATGCCGCGCCACTCGAGGCGCTTTTTCATGCACAGGACGTTCCCGCGGTCGCCGTAGAGGTTCAGCACGTCGGGATAAAGGTGGCAGATTTTCAGCTCCGTCATCTCCAGAACTCCTTCCTGCCCACGCGGCCGGCGAGCTCGGCCCTGAGCGGCAGCATGGCCGTGTAGGTGGGCATGATTACGACCTCGCCGGGTATCTTCGCTATCTCGTCGGCCAGCTCCTTCGCGCCGCGGACAATCCGGACGGCGTTCTCGTCCGCGCCGGCGTACTTGAGGCGCAGGCGCATATCCTCCGCGCGGCGGCCGGAGACGATGAGCTCGTGCGGGGCCTTCGCGGGGTCGGCGAAGAGGCGCTCGAAGTCCACGTCCCATATCCAGCTCACGTCCGTGCCGTCGGCCGTGCCGTCGTTGAGGCAGAAGACCGCGGCGGCCCCGTCTATGCCGGAGAGGTATTCTATGGCGCGGTCGCAGCCGGCGGGGTTCTTTACGAGCACCATCGTCACGCGCGCCTCGCCGAGCTCGAAGCGCTCCATGCGCCCGAAGCCGCTCTCTATGTGCGCGAGGCTCTTCACGGCGCTCTCGGGCGCGACGCCGAGGACCAGGCCGGCGGTGACAGCCGCGGCGGCGTTATAGAGGTTGTGCACGGCGGGGAGGCTGACGGCGGCGGGATAGACCTCGCCGTCTATGCGTATCTCGACGGCGCTGCCCTCGGTGGTGAGGGCGTCGACGCCCACGACGGCCACGTCCGGCTCCGTGCGGGAGTAGCCGCACTTGGGGCAGCGGAAGCCGCCCAGATGCGCGTAGGTGTGGAAGCCGTACTCGTACTCCGCGCCGCAGATTATGCACCTGGGCGCGTCGGAGACGTCGCTGCCCGCGCCGAGCGCGGCGTCGATGCCGTAGAAGCGCACGCGGTCGGGCGCGTCCGGGGCCAGCGAGGCGACGAGGGAGTCGTCCGCGTTCAGGCAGACGATGGCGCGCTGCGCCTTCTCGAGCCCCATGCGTATGCTCTCGAGCGTATGCGTGACCTCGCCGTAGCGGTCGAGCTGGTCGCGGAAAACGTTCGTGACGACGATAACCTCCGGCTGTATCTCGCCGCAGACGCGCTTGAAGGCCGCCTCGTCGCATTCGATAACGGCCGTGCGGCGGCGCGGCCTGCCCGTGAGCTCGGCGTTCGCGCACAGGTCGGCGGCGATGCCGCGCTCGAGGTTCGAGCCGGAGCGGTTCGCCATGGCCTCCACCCCGCTCTCGGAGAGCAGCTTCTCTATCATGCGGCAGGTCGTGGTCTTGCCGTTCGTGCCCGTCACCACGCAGCAGCGCATATCTCGCGAGAGCCGCGCGACGATGTCCGGGCAGAGCTTGAGCGCGAGCGTCCCCGGCAGGGCCGTGCCGCCGCGCCCGAGCAGGCGCAGCGCCCAGCGCGAGAGCTTGCAGAGCAGTATTGCAAGGAATAATCTCATAGAATCAAGTCCAATCTCTCAGCGGACGATAATCTGTTCCCTGTCCGCGCCCACGGAGACGTATTTTATCGGGCAGCCGACGGCGTCCTCGCAGAAGTTTACATAATCCTGCGCCGCCCTCGGCAGCTCGCCGAAGCTGCGGCAGCCGGAGATGTCGCCCTCGAAGCCGGGGAGGTATTCGTAGACGGGCTTCGCCCTCTCGAGCGCGCCGCCGGTGGGGAAGCTGTCGGTTATCTTCCCGTCCACCTCATAGTGCGTGCAGACGGGGATGTCGCCGTAGCCGGAGAGGACGTCGAGCTTCGTGAGCGCGAGCTCGGTCGCGCCCTGTACGCGCACGCCGTAGCGGCTCGCGACAACGTCGAAGCCGCCGACGCGCCGGGGCCTGCCCGTGGCCGCGCCGTATTCGCCGCCGAGGGCGCGGAGCTTCTCCGCCTCATCGCCGAAGAACTCGCAGGTGAAGGGCCCCTCGCCGACGCAGCTAGAATACGCCTTCATTATGCCGACGACGCGGTCGAGCCTGTGGGCGGGGACGCCCGCGCCTATAGGCGCGTAGGCCGCGAGCGTGGTGGAGGAGCTGGTGTAGGGGTAGATGCCGAAGTCTATGTCCCTGAGCGCGCCGAGCTGGGCCTCGAACATGACGTCCGCGCCGCGCTTTTCAATGGCGTCGTGCAGGTATTCGGTCGTGTCCTTTATGCGCGGGAGCAGGGCCTCGCCGTATTTCATGAGCCAGTCGTACATTTCATTGGCGTCGGCCTCCGCGCCGTAGGAGCGGAGCGTGAGGTTCTTCCACTCGACTATGTCGCGCAGCCGCTCCTTCAGCCCCTCCGTGTGAAGCAAATCGCCCATGCGCAGGGCCTTCTTCATATACTTGTCCGCGTAGACGGGCGCAATGCCCCGGCGCGTGGAGCCGAACTTCCTGTCCGCGAGGCGGTCCTCCTCCAGGCCGTCCTGGAGCTTGTCGTAGGGCATGCAGATAGTCGCGCGGTCGGAGATGATGAGCGCGTCCTCTCCGGGCACGACGCCCTGGGCGGCAATGTGCTCGAGCTCGTGGCTGAGGTGCTCTATGTCTATGACCATGCCG
>DVKN01000048.1 GCA_018716005.1 Candidatus Scatomorpha stercoravium | reverse complement strand
GCTCATGTTCGAGCGCCTCGCGTATCGCGGCTATCTGTTCGGGCTGGAAGTAGTTGACCTCCTTGCGCTCCACCTTCGGCAAAGTGGCGCGGGAGGCTACGTTGACGGCCACAAGTCCCTCTTTAAGCGCTTGTTCGAGCACGGTCGAGATTAGCCGGTGGTGTTCCAGCACAGTCTTGGCCGAGAGCGCCTTGTTGTCACGCACGACGAGGAACGCCTCGGAGAGCTTCAGATTAAGGGCTTTGCATACCGCCTCGGCCGCCTCGGCGTTCACGCGCTCGCCACGCACGGCGGCGTAGACCTTATTGAGCGGCAGTCCGGTCGCCTCGGCGAGCTTCGCGCGGGATATGTCCCGCTCCTTCAGCACGGCGGCTAAATCCGTCTTGGAGCGCGCCCACGAGCGGCTCTTGGCGCTGCCGGGCTTGGAGAGTTCGGTGTACAGGCTGTTCAGGTGGTCGGCGCGCAGCTCGTTGAGCTTGATATGACCGATGGCCGGGTAAATCCGCTCCGTCAGCTCGCGGTAACGGACAACGGTCGAGTGCTTCGCTCCGCGCTGTTCCTTCAACGCTAACACATAGTCGCAGTATTCGGCAAACTTCTTTCTGCCGTCGGAGGTCAGCCCCTCCCGGCACTGTTTCTCAAAGGTCGCGGCGAAGGCCTCGGCCTTTTTTCGCGCGGTTTTCGCACTCCACGTGGGCGCGACGTCGAAGGTCGCCGTCCACGGTTTGAGCTGTTTTCCGTCCGCCCCGCGGCCGCGGTGGACGCGAATAGAATAGCTTATAAGCCTTCCGTCTTTGTTGTATCGCGGAGTGAGGTTAGCCATTGTCGGGGGCCTCCTTCAACTGTTCAAGGACGGCGTCAAGAAGCTTATCAAAGCAATAGCTGACACCGTATCGTTCCGAATTTTTCTTGTACTCTGCTGCATCGAGGGCGGCGGAGTCGCTTTTATCAACGGCTTCACACTCGTCAAGCCTGCTTATAAAATACCGCATTTGCCCTATAAGCTGGAAAAGCTCGGGCTGTTCAATCATAGCCGAGAGCAAGATTAAATACATCTCCCCGCCCTCTTTCGATTTGAAGGCTTGCAGCGTTTGAATTGCTCCCTCGCTGAGTCCGGTTTCATTTCTGATTATGTGCCTTGCTTCTGTGCTTTCATCATACTCAGAAAGCAGATAACCGAGGTCGATGTCAAGTAATGTGCATATCTTTGAAAACTTGTTCACTTCGGGGGCGCGTCTCCCGCTTTCCCAATTCGCCACGGAGTCTCTCGTTACCCTCATAGCCTCAGCAAACGAGGCTTGCGACTCGAAGCGCCTTTTTCTCGCCGCTCGCAGCCTGCAGCCAAAATTCAAGCGGCCCTCGTGTGTATCTAAATTTAACATCGTCTGCCTCCTTGCCATGAAAAATGAGAAGCTAAGCCTTCTTTACAATACACATTATGCACGCTACAATTAGAGATGTCAATAGACTTCACAAAAGGAGTGACAAAGAATGGAAAGGAAATTTCAGACAATCCGCGAGACGGCTAAGCTCGGCATACTCAGTGAGTACAATCTCCGGCTTCGTCTTGCACAGGGCAGGCTGCCGGGAGTGTACGCGGGCAACCGTTTTATGGTCAACGTGCCGATGCTGATGCAAAAGCTCGACGCGGAGAGCGAGCAGGGAGGTGAAGTCAATGCGCGGTAACAAAAAACGCCCGGGCAGTGCTGGCACACCGCTCCGGGCAGGGAACACACGGGCGCTTTGCGAGGCCTCGTCGTCCAACGCCTATTCTAACATTTCCGCCCCGGCGGGTCAACGCTATATTGCGGACTTGCTCGGCGTGGGGCGGGAAAACGCAATACCGCGCCGGGACTTGGAGCGTCTCACGGGGCTGGCTCCACGAGAGGTCAGCCTTGCCGTGGAACGTGAAAGGCGTTCAGGCGTGCCAATACTGGCCGATGGGAGCGGCTATTACCTCCCGTCCTCGCATGATGAGCGCGCAGCGTGTGTACGTTCTCTGCGGCACAGGGCGAGGGAAATACTAATCACGGCGAGGTCTATTGAACGGGCAGAGGGGTGAGGCTTACGGATATTCAGGAAGTACTACAGCGCTTCGACGGCGTTAAAAGGAGCGGCGGGCAATATATGGCTCGCTGCCCTTGCCATGATGACCGCAAGCAGAGCCTTTCCATCGGGGCAGGTGAAAAGGGCGTTGTATTGAAGTGTCAGGCCGGATGTGACACCCGAGATATACTCGCCCGCGTTGGATTGGAACCTCGAGACCTGTTCTATGAAAAGCGGGACGCCGGGAGGCCTGAAACAACGGCGGTATATGACTACCCTAACGGCGCTCAAAAGCTCCGCTATCCGGACAAGCGCTTCGGGTGGAGACGGCCTGACGGGCACGGCGGCTGGATATGGAACCGGCAGGGCATAGAACACAGTCTGTACATAGCCGGGGAGCTGACCGGGAGCGTAGCAGTTGCAGAGGGCGAAAAGGACGCGGACAGTCTCCACCGCCTGGGATTTAATGCCGTGAGCGGCGAGGACGGAGCCGGGCCGGGGAAGTGGCGCGGGGAGTATACCCGTCAGCTTGCCGGGCTGGACGTTGTAATCTTTCAGGACAACGACAAGGTGGGCGGGGACTACGCCGTCGAAACCGCCTCCGCTCTATGCGGCGTTGCGCAAAGCGTAAAATTACTTGACCTGTCCCGCGTCTGGCCGGAGATACCGGAGCACGGCGACGTGTCAGACTTAATCTCACATTTCGGTCATGACAAGGCGAGAAACATGATAGAGCGGCTTATAGAGATAACGCCCGAATGGCAGGTGCAAGAAGACCCTTTTTTCTCCTGCTTCAAGACGCTCAACGACTTCGAGGAAGAAGAAGCAACGTGGCTTGTACCAGGCTGGATACCGGAGGGACAGATAACCCTGATGGCGGCAGACGGCGGCGTCGGAAAAACTACGGTATGGGTCAATATTCTGGCCGCTGTCAGTAACGGCAAGCGCTGTATTCTGGACACGCCGGATGCTGTCCGCGAACCGCAAAGGGTGGCGTTCCTGACCACGGAGGACAGCGTGCGAAAAAAGCTCAAGCGCAAGCTCAGGCTGGCCGGGGCGAATATGGCGAACATCCTCACACCGGATTTCACAGCAGATAGGGACGGAGCCCTGCGCGGCCTCAAGTTTGGCTCGCAGGACATGGAGCGGTTTATACGGCACTTTAAGCCCTCTCTGTGCGTGTTCGACCCGGTGCAGGGGTTTGTCCCGCCGGATATAAATATGGGCAGCAGGAACGCAATGCGCGACTGTATGGCCCCGCTCATAGCTCTCGGCGAGGAAACGGGCTGCACCTTCCTCGTAGTCTGCCACACGAACAAGCGCAAGGGCGCATGGGGACGCGACAGAATAGCGGACAGCGCCGACCTTTGGGACGTGTCCCGCTCCGTGCTGATGGCAGGGTACACGGAAGAACAGGGCGTCCGGTATCTCAGCAACGAGAAAAACAACTATGCCGAGCTGCACGAGACGCTGCTCTTTTCCATTGACGGGGACGGGCAGGTACATACAGAGGGCGCGAGCTGGAAACGTGACCGGGAGTTTACCCAGGAGGCCGCGGAAAATATATCCGCTCCAAAGCGGGACGACTGTAAGGCGTGGATACTTAATAAGCTGGATGATGCCGGTGGCGCTATGCTAACAAAGGATTTAGAGCACGATGCTCAAACGGCTGGATACAGCACCCGGACACTGCGACGCGCAAAAGATGAATTAAAGGCCGATGGACAGGTCAAATACTTTCAAACCGGCAGCGCGAAAGATAAGGTTTGGCACATTCAGAAAATCGAGCACAAAACCTTTACCGAACTGGCATCAGATATGCCGACGCCGTGGACAAATGAACAGCCCCTCCGTCAGAGACACGCAAGTGGTCAAGTGAACCCTCAAACCATTGATATTACTACGTTTTTTTCATTTGACCACGTGGGCAAGTGAAGGGGATAAGGTGGTCAAGTGAACGCCCTCATTTGACCACCTGGTCAAGTGCGGAAACCCCTGATATTACGGGAAAAACCGCTTCACTTGACCACTTGCGTGTCTCTGACGGGGAAGGACAAGTGGACAAATGGAGGTGTGACTACATGGGGAAAGCCTCACAGCGCAAGGGGCGCACGGGGGAGCTGGAGCTTGCCCGTATACTGCAAAACCACGGGTACGACGTACACGCGGGCGTGTCCCGCTCTTACGGCTCGGAGCCGGATTTGACCGGGCTTCCCGGCGTACATATCGAGTGCAAGCGCGTCGAACGGCTCAATGTCCCTGAGGCAATGGCACAGGCCGCGAGGGATTCGGAGCGCTTCCACGACGGCGCGCCCGCCGTATTCCACCGGCGCAGCCGTGAGCCGTGGCTTGTGACCATGCGGCTTGACGACTGGCTGAAGCTGTACGGGACGGGCAATTTTTCCGACATTTTCCGCCAAAAGGGGGATTGCAATGAACGCAGACAACCTGATACCGCTTGACCGACGGACAAAGGACGAACAAAGAAAAATCCAGTCGATGGGCGGAGTCGCCTCCGGCATAGCCCGACGGCGTCGGAAGGCGCTGAGCGAGGCGTTGGGCGTCTACCTCAGCCTGCCCGTGCAGGACAAGCGCGCGCTGGGGCGTCTCGTCAAAGCCGGTGTTGACGCCGAGGACGCGGACACGCAGATGCTTGTAGTCGCCGCCCTCGTGCAGCGCGCCATAGATGGCGACGTCCGGGCCGTGCGGCTGATATTTGACATTGTGGGCACGTCCGACGAAAAAGCCGCCGACGTTCCCGCTGATGACCCGATAACCGAGGCGCTTAAAGAGGAGTTCGGCGAGGATGCGTTTTGAAAAGCAGAAGGGGGGCCGTTCGGCTCCCCTCTACTGTTTCTCCGCGCCGTCTTTCAACGCGCTTACAATGGCCTCGTCCAGCTCGGCGGTTTTCTCTCCGAGCACGGTGGTGATGAAAAACAGCCCGTCCACATAGTCGCCCGGCCCGCCCGAGCCCTCGGTCATGGCCTCGTGTACCGCGTCAAGCGCGCACACCGCCGAGCGCAGCTGTAGGTTGAGCCTCTCCACCTTGAAAACGAAGTCTTTGGCGCTTTGGTAAGTCATCGTCTCCGCCCTCCCCTCACGCGACGCAGAAGCGTCTCACGGTGCTCTCGCGGCTGAACCTTGCCGCTACATCCGGCAGAGCCGCCCGAAGGGCCTTCGTGTCCAGTTTAACAGCCGTGACGCGCCGCCACGTGATTTTATACTCCCCGGCCCGCAGCTCCTCTGCGTCGCCCATAGCGCGCTTCAGCGCGTCCTTGACGGCCTCCGCCTCCGCCTCGGCTTCAGCGATAAGCGCTTGCAGCTCCCGCAGCTCGCGGCACTTGCGTTCGATGTCCTGTGTACTCATGTATGTTACCTCCTGTTTGGAGAGGGCCGGGAGGCCTTGCAGCGCCTGTCGCTTCCATGCCGGCCCCTTCTGCATCCTGTCCCGGTCTTGCCTTGCGTTCTTGTTTCAGTTTTCGCTTACTCCGTCCGCCTTGCCTCTCCCTTGAACTGACTACATTATACTCTATTCACAGGAATATGTCTATTCGCAGAGTGAACATATTTACGGGAATATATTTGTTGATATTGTCTATTTACGTGAGTAGATAATTGCGCTATAATATCGGTAGAATGGGAGGAGAGGCTGAAGTTTTTGCCGCCCCAGGAAGGAGTGATTGCATGACCGTTTCCAAAGCCCAGCAGAAGGCAGTTCACAAATACGTCAAGGCAAACTACGACCGCGTGGAGCTGACCTTGCCTAAAGGCAAGAAGGACATTATCAAAGCCCACGCAGAGGCGCGAGGCGAAAGCGTGAACGCCTTTATAGGACGTGCCATAGACGAGACTATGGCGCGCGACAAGGGCGGAGAAGCCAAATAGCAAGGGCCGGGAGATATTCTCCCGGCCCTTGTTTTGAGTTCAACAAAAGTTCAACTCCGCTTCAAAACGAGCCCGGATTTTACGACGTGGAAGAACACGGATAGCAGCGAAAAACCCCGTAATTATAGGCTTTTCGAGACGTTATTAAATGGCACATTACGACATTTATTGAACTCATAACCCGAAGGTCAGTGGGTTCAAATCCCCTCCCCGCAACCACGTCGGAACAGAGTTCGCTCTGTTCCGGCGATTTTTTTGCCCTCGGCGGGGAAAGCGCCGGCCGCTCTGCTGCGGCGGGGCGGGTTGACAAGAGGGCGGCGGGGCTATAATATAGTCGTATAAACTACGGCGAGGAGGCGCGGCTTTGAGTCAGTCGGAGGCGGGCGTACAGTATGCCAAGGCCCTTAAGGCGGGGCAGAAGACCTACCGCGAGTGCGTGCTCGCGGGGCGCTACCCGTATTTGCAGATACTCGACGAGATACTTACGAACTCCATGATAAGCGGCCGGGTCGACCTCGGCGTCATAGACGTGCCGGCCGAGCAGATTGTCGGCACGAAGAGCGCGGGGCGCACGCGCGCGTTCGCGGCGGATTTCATGCCGCTGCTGCCTCCCTCCAGCGAATTCGCGGCCAAGTGGACGGAGCTCTGCGCCGCGCACCTCGGCGACGAGGGCATACGCGACCCCATACGCTGCTACGAGTACATGGGCCGCTTCTACGTCCAGGAGGGCAACAAGCGCGTCAGCGTCCTCAAGAGCTTCGGCGCGCGCAGCGTTCCCGGCTATGTCACGCGGCTCATACCCGTCTATTCCGACGACGAGGCCGTGGCCATGTACTATGAGTTCCTGGACTTCTACCGGCTCAGCTCGCTCTACGGAGTGTATTTCAGCCGCCGGGGCGGCTACGCGAAGCTGCAGGCCGCCCTGGGCTACGACCCCGACCACGTCTGGAGCGAGGAGGAGCGGCGGCGCTTCCAGAGCTCGTTCTTCTTCTTCCGCGAGGCGTTCAGGAAGCTCGGCGGGGCCGAGCTCGGCATCACGCCGGCGGACGCGCTGCTCGTGTGGCTCGAATTCTACCCCCTCGGCACCATAAAGGAGCTCTCCACCGCCGAGATACACAAGACCCTCGCCGCCATCTGGCCGGACGTGCGCGCCCGGGCGGAGGCGGAGCCCATAGAGGTCAACCTCGACGCGCCCGACGAGCCGCCGCCTGAGCGCGGGATAATAGGCCGCATCCTCGGCGGCAAGGCCACGGCGAACCACGTGAACGTCGCCTTCGTGAACCTGCCCGACCCCGCCCACAGCGCCTGGACGGCGGCGCACGACATGGGCCGGCGCACGCTCGAGCAGGCCATGTACCGCGAGGTGAGCGTCCGCGTCTACAACCTCGAGAACGGCGACGACATCGAATCGGCCATGGAGCGCGCCGTCGCCGAGGGCGCGGAGGTCGTATTCGCCACCGCGCCGCCGCTCATATCCGCCTGCCGCAAGCTGGCGGCCAGATACCCCGAGGTGAAGGTGCTCAACTGCGCCGTCGCCATGC
Source organism: Candidatus Scatomorpha stercoravium (assembly GCA_018716005.1). Lineage (GTDB taxonomy): Bacteria > Bacillota > Clostridia > Oscillospirales > Oscillospiraceae > Scatomorpha > Scatomorpha stercoravium. The sequence continues at coordinate 6,444 of DVKN01000048.1, read as the reverse complement.
CCTACCCCGGCGTGCGCACGTATTACAGCCGCGTCTACGAGGGCAAGTTCATAACCGGCGCCATCGCCGGCGCGCTCGCGAAGAGCGGGCGCATAGGCTATGTGGCGGGCAGCCCCATATTCGGCGTCCCGGCCAGCATAAACGCCTTCGCCCTCGGCGCGCTGCTCACGAACCCGGCCGCGCGCATAGACCTCGAGTGGAGCTGCGTGAACCCCGAGCCCGCCGCCGCGCTCATAAGCCGCGGCGCGGAGCTCATATCCAACCGCGACATACCCTGGCAGGGCGAGCTCGGCGGCGGGCTCGGCCTCGCGCGCGTGGAATCCGACGGCTCCCTCACGAGCCTCGCCTCCCCGTACTGGGACTGGGGCAGCTTCTATATCCGGCTCGTGAGCTCCATCCTGCGCGGCGGCTGGGAGGCCCTCAACTACAAGGGCAGCGGCAAGGCCGTCAACTACTGGTGGGGCATGAGCGCCGGCGTCGTCGGCCTCGAGCTCGCCGACGAGCTCCCCGACGGGCCGCGCTCGCTCGCGAACATACTCTGCCGCAGCATCATAGAGGGCGAGATAACCGTCTTCCACCGCCGCTACCGTTCGCAGGACGGCTCCGTCGTCAGCGACGGGAACCGCTGGCTCAGCCCGGAGGACGTGCTGCACATGGACTGGCTGGTGGACACCGTCGACGGGCGCATCCCCGGCTTCGACGAGCTGCTGCCCATGTCCCGGCGGCTCGTGCGCCTGCTCGGCGTATACCGCGACTCCCTGCCGCCCGAGAAGGGGGGCGCGGCGCTGTGAAGCTCCTGCTGCTCTCCGACCGCGAGAGCCCCTATCTCTGGGACTACTACCAGCCCGGGCGGCTCAAAGACTACGACCTGATGCTCTCCTGCGGCGACCTCAAGGCGAACTACCTCAGCTTCCTCGTCACCATGGGCCGCGCGCGGCTGCTGTACGTCCACGGCAACCACGACACGTCCTACGGCCGGCTCCCGCCCGAGGGCTGCGAGTGCGTCGAGGACAGGCTTGTCGTCGTGAACGGCCTGCGCATACTCGGCCTCGGCGGTAGCCTCATGTATAACGGCGGGCCCCATCAGTACACCGAGGCGCAGATGCGCCGGCGCGTCTGGCGCGCGGGCTGGGCCATACGCCGGGCCGGCGGCGTCGACATAGTCCTCACCCACGCCCCGCCGCGCGGCTGCGGCGACCTCGAGGACCTCGCGCACCGAGGCTTCGAGGCCTTCTACCCCCTGCTCGAGAAGTACCGCCCTGCCTACCTCATACACGGCCACATACATATGAACTACTCCCGCCTCCTCCCCCGCGTGCAGAATATCGGCCCCACGAAGGTCGTCAACGCCTGGGAGCGCTACGTGCTGGAGATATGAGCGCGAAAAGCGCAAAAAGAGGACGCCCGAGGGCGTCCTCTTTTATTGTGTCAGGGGGTTCAGCGCTTCACGACCAGGTAGTCGGGGGTCCAGGTGTCGCCCAGGCCGACAATCTTCTGCTCGGCGAGCTTGCGGATTTCCTCCTCGGAGAAGCCGTAGCCGGTGAGGACGTCCATGGTGTCCTCGCCGGGGACGCCGGCGCTGACGGTCTCGGGCAGGCCGGCCTCGTGGAAGTGGATCGGGGAGCGGGGGATGCGGACGGTGCTGCCGCTGCGCGGATAGCTAATCTCCTGCATGAGGTCCGCCTCGAAGGCCACCTCATCCTGCGCGACCTCGCGGTAGCTCTGGCAGACGTCGTGGGGGATGTCGCAGTCGCTGAGAATCTCGTCGACCTCTTCGTAGGTCTTGGTGGCGATCCAGCGCTCCATCTCCTCGGAGAGCTTGCGGCCGTTCATGTAGGCGTCGATCATGCCGGGGTAGTTGGTGTACCAGGACTCATCCCAGCCCGCGCGGTGCACGAACTTCTCCCAGGGCCAGCCGTTGCCGCAGATGGTAACCCAGTGGCCGTCGGAGCACTTGTAGATGTTGTAGAGCGGGGAGAAGGTGTCCATGGGATCCTTCGGCCAGGGGACGTTGTAGGGCTCCTGGGCGGTGATTATCGGGAACGCGCCCGCCCAGATGCCGGCGCCGTAGAGGTTGGCGGTGACCATGTCGCCCTTGCCGGTGCGCAGCTTGTTGATGTAGGCGGCCATGACGCCCATGGCGAGGTAGCAGCCGGTGGGCAGGTCGCCCTGGCCGGCGAAGGGCATATAGGGCTTGGTGCCCTCGCGCTCGGCGGCGGTGTGGACGCCGGCGCGGCTCACGTAGGCGACGGAGTCAAAGCCGCCGCGGTCGGCGTAGGGGCCCTTCGTGCCGTAGCCGGTGACGTTGGCGTAGATGAGGCCGGGGTAATCCTTGTGCAGGGTCTCCCAGCCGAGGCCGAGGCGCTCCATGTTGGCCTGGCGCAGGTGGCAGACGAAGACGTCGGCGGTCTCCAGCAGCTTCCTGAGTATGGCGACGCCTTCGGGCCTGCGGGTGTCGAGGGCGAGCTGCTTCTTGTTGCCGTTGACGAGGTCGTACAGCGGGAGGTCGCCGTTCCTGATGCCCATGGCGTTCTTGCCGAGGTCGCGGGTCTTGTCGTCGCCGACGAGGGCCTCGATGCGGATGACGTCCGCGCCGTACTCGGCAAGGATCTTGCAGCAGGTGGGGCCGGCCACGAAGCTGGCCATGTCGATAACTTTCATCCCTTTGAGAAGTTCAAGTTTTGCCATACCGATAAAAGCTCCTTTTCTCTTTTGTGTGCGTATTCGGCGCCTGAAAATGCTCAGGCATCATTGTTACTATAATAACACTTTCTGCTTGCCTTATCGGTAACATTATGCGGTTTAACCTCGTCGGGGAAGGACGTTTTCTGCGAAATTACAATCAGATGCGGGCCGCCGGGGCGGCCCTTTGCTTCAGTCGGGCAGGAGGCCGTGCGCGCGCAGGAAATTACAGATATATCCGGCGGCCTCGTCGAAGCGCGCGTCCCTGAAGCCGTGACCGGCGCCGTGTATCACGTGGAACTCGCAGTCCGGATAGGCCCCGGCGGCCTGCTCGGAGTACGATATGTCTATCACCTCGTCCTCGTCGCCGTGCAGGAGCAGCACGGGCTTTTTGAAGCCCGGCATATCCGCGAAGATGTCATAATCCCAGGAATCAGAGACGAAACGGCGGCCCACGTGGATTAAATCGCCCACCCAGAACTCCTCCGGGACATCGTCGAGCGAATTGTAGGTCTCGTGCACGGCCTCATAGGTCACGAGCGCGGGATACAGCAGCATGAGCGCGCATATCTCGTCCTGGCGGCGCGCGGCGGCGATGGCGCTCGCCGCCCCGCCCTGGCTCGCGCCGAAGAGGACGATGCGGTCGCTGTCCACAAAATCCCAGCTCTTCGCGGCGTCGAGCACGGCGCAGATGTCCTCCGCCTCGGTCATGACGGACATGCTGTCCGTGCTGCCGTCGCTGCGGCTCGTCGCGCTGCCGCCGCGGAAGTCGAAGGTATAGGCCGCGACGCCGCTCTCGGCGAGCATCTCGGCGTAGGGCACGCCGGAGTTGTGGTTCGCGCCGAGCTCGTGCGCGAAAATCGCGAGCGGCGTCCTGCGGCGCGGCTGCGGTATGAAGGCGACGCCGTATATCTCCTGCTCGCCCACGCGGCAGATTATGGCCTGCTTCTTGTAGTTTAGTTTGACTTGCTGCATATTTACACCTGATTCCTTGCGATAGGGCCGCCGACGCGGCCCGCGCCCGGTCACTCCCGGGCGAAGCCTGCGAGCAGCTTCTTCTGTATGCGTATGAGCTCCAGGGTGTCCTCGGGGCCTATGCTCTCGAGCACGCGCGCGAACATGGCCATGGTCTTCCGCCGGCCGCGCTCTATCTGCTCCCGCCCCTCCGCGGTGAGCGACACGACTATCCGCCGGCTGTCCGGCTCATACGGCGCGCGGCTCACGAGGCGCTTCGCCTCCATGCCGTTGAGCAGCGCCGCGACGCGGGCCGTGCTGACCATCATCACCCCGCTTATCTCCTTGGGGAAGCAGCGCCCCCCGTGGGTGAGCAGGTAGTAGAGCACGAACCACTCGCCTCCGGCCATCCTCGATATCTCGCTGTTCCCCGGCAGCCTCTGAAGGGCCGACTGTATGTCCAGGAGCTCCTCCGCCGCTTTTATATAATCCATCCTCTTCCCCTCCGGCCATTATGCTAATGGTATTAGCTATTATAGCGCGGAACGTCCCCGCTGTCAAGGCCGCGGGGACGGGCAAAGGGCCCGGCAGAAGCCGGGCCCTTCGGGGTACATTATGTTTGACGCGGTGGAATCAATAGTTGGGCTCTTCCCACTCCTCGGGCTCCCAGTCCTTGGGCGGGAAGGGGTTCTTGTAGGTGCCGTCCATCTGGCGGTAGGCCATGCGGTGGCGGCTGATGTACCAGGTGCCGTCCCTCTTCACGAAGTCGTCGCAGTAGACGGCCCAGCCCTCGCAGACGGAGGCGTCGTCGAAGTAGCACATATGGTCCTCGTACTGGAAGATGCCGCGGGCGTGGTTCTCGTCCTGGAACCAGATGAGGGGCTGATGGCCCATGTGCATGGTCTGCATGCTCTTGTTGACCCACTTGGAGGTGAGCGCCTGCTTGCGCTTGTCGGTGGTGCCGGGCCTGCCGTTCCAGTACTGGAAGTCGTCGTCGAAGAACTCGGTGGCGTACTCTTCCTTCTTCATGTCCATGCTCCACCAGTAGAAGTGCATGCAGTCGAGCACGCGCTGATGCTCGCAGAGCAGCTCGGGCGTGTACTGCTGACGGCGCACGTGCTGCATGACCTCTATGACCATGGAGCGGAACTCCTCGTTAAAGGGGATGTTGAAAACAGCCATTGTGGCTCCTCCGATTAGTGGCAGGTGTGCCAGCCGCCGTCGACGGGGATGCAGCAGCCGTTGATGTACTTGGCCTCGTCGCTGGCGAGGTAGACCATCAGCCAGGCGGCGTCCTCGGGCATGCCGTAGTGGCCCAGGGGGATGAGGCCGTTGAAGTAAGCGGCGGTCTTCTCGTTCTTATAGACGGCGTCCTGCTTCGGGGTCCAGATGAGGTTGGGGGCGAGGCAGTTGAAACGGATGCCGAAGCGTCCGGCCATGGCGGCCATGTCCTGGGTGACCAGCTTGGTGCCGGCCTTGGTGATGGGGTAAGCCTGGCAGCCGCTGCTCATGAAGCTCAGCGCGGTGGCGGAGGCGAAGTTGATGAAGTTGCCCTTGATGCCGTTCTTGGTCATCCACTTGTACATGACCTCGATGGAGAAGCGCAGGCTGTTGAGGTTGACGTCGAGGACGTGGTCCCACTCCTCGTCGGGCTGGCCGTTGAAGACGTCCTTGTAGCCGGAGAAGGCGGCCGCGCCGTTGACGATGCAGTCGACGGTGCCGTACTTCTCGAGGGTCTTCTCGAGGATGAGGTGCCAGGTCTCGCGCTTGCTGACGTCGGCGGTGATGGCGATGGCGTCGCCGCCGTTGGCAACGATCTCAGCGCACTTGGCCTCGACAGCGGGGTCGATGTCGACCATGACAACCTTCGCGCCCTCGGCGCAGAAGAGCTCGCTGGCCTTGTGGCAGATGCCGCCGTCAGCGCCGGTGATGACGCACACTTTGTCTTTCAGTCTGTCCATGATTTATTTCCTCCTTAAAATTTTGTCAGCCTTTGTCGCTGAAGTCTATGGTTTCCGGATTCTCAAGCCCGAGGACGGCGTTGTAGGCGTCGGTCGTGGCATAGAGTATCTTCCTGGCCTCGACAGCGTCGCCGATAGAGATGACGGGGCATATATCGGAGAGCGTCTCGCCGATCTTGCTGGTGGGCGCGAAGCCCAGGGCCATGAGGACGGTGTCGCACTCGATGGTGTCCTCGCCCTCGGGGCCCTCGACCGTCACGGCGGTGTGGGTGCGGGTGCTGTCGACGGACACGAGCTTGGTGCTGGTGCGGAAGGTGATGCCGCTCTCGCGCATCATCTTCTTGAGGAGGTCGCCGTTCATCTTGAACATCGGCTGGGGCAGCATTTTCTTGGCCATCTCTATGACGGTGACCTGCTTGCCCATCTTGTCGAAGTGCAGGGCGGCCTCGATGCCGACCATGCCGCCGCCGACCATGACTATACGCTCGCCCACATCTACCAGGTTGCGCAGCGCATCGGTCGCGGAGTATACGCTGTAGCCGTCCAGGCCGGAAATGCTCTTGGGCATTATGGGCGCGCCTCCGGCTGCCCAGATGATGCGGTCGGGCTTCCAGGCGGCGACGTTGTCGTGGTTTGCCTCGCGGCCATAGCGCACGGGCACGCCGGCCTTGGCCAGCTGGAGCTTGTACCAGCTCAGCAGCGCGTGCATGTCGGTCTTGAAGTAGGGCTGGCTGGCGGCGAAGGCGTTGCCGCCGATGGTGGCGCTCTTCTCCCAGAGCTCGACCTCGTGGCCGGCCTGCTTGGCATAGAGCGCGGCGGTGCAGCCGCCGGGGCCGGCGCCGACGAC
>DVKN01000047.1 GCA_018716005.1 Candidatus Scatomorpha stercoravium | reverse complement strand
CATGCCGCCGGAGCCGATGACCTTCTTAATCACATATCTGTCGTCCAGGGTCGTACCCAGATACTTATCCATTTTATCCATGGCTGCCTCCAAACGTTCCGGGGAGTTTATTTGGAAATGACGACTATCGTCACATTGTCCCTGGCCTCGCGCGCGAGCGCCTCGGCCATAAGCGCCTTAGAGAGCGACAGAGGGTTGGTGTTGCGGCGCGAGAGGGACAATATCTCGCGGTCGCTGAGCATATTCGTGAGCCCGTCCGAGCACAAAAGCAGCATATCGCCGCCGGCGAGCCTGGGCGTGAAGACGTCGCAGGGCACGAGCTCGTTTACGCCCAGGGCGCGGGTTATAACGTTGCGGCGCGGGTGGACGCGGGCCTCGGCGGGCGTCAGCTCGCCCCGGTCTACCATGTCCTGCACGAGGGAGTGGTCGCGCGTCACCTGCGTCAGGCTGCGCCGCGTGAGCTTATAGCAGCGGCTGTCGCCGACGTTGAGCACCCATACCCGCCCGCCGCAGATGACGGCGGAGACCATCGTCGTGCCCATGCCGGTGTAGTCGGTGTCGAAGCAGGAGTATGAGTAGACCATGTGGTTGGCGGCGTCGCAGGCCTCCTCCATCATGCTCTTTATGTCGGGCCGGCGCTTCTTATTGGCCAGGATGCGCTCGCGGAGCGTGGAGACGTAGGTCTTCGCGGCGAGGTCGCTCGCGATGTTGCCGGCCTTCTCACCGCCCATGCCGTCGCACAGGACGGCGATGCAGCAGTCCTGCGCGTCGAGCCGCTCTATGAGGAAGCAGTCCTGGTTGTCGCGCCTCACTTTTCCCCTGTCTGTGATGCCGTAGCTGTTCATGCCCTCTCCGTTCCTGATTTCATCGCCTCGGCTGTCTTTTTCCTGAGCTGGCCGCAGGAGGCCTCTATGTCCCCGCCGAGCGAACGCCTGACGGTGACGTTCACGCCCTCGCGCTCGAGCGCGCGCTTGAATTCCGCTATCCGCTCCGGGGGCGTGGGCTTGAGCGGGCTCTCGTCCACATGGTTGAGCGGGATGAGGTTCACGTGCGCGGCGACGCGCTTCGCGTGCTTCGCGAGCAGGGCGCACTGCTCCTTCGAGTCGTTGACGCCGTCTATCATGGCGTACTCGAAGGATATGCGCCGCCCGGTCTTCTTAAAATACGCCTCGCACTCGTCCATGAGCTTCGCCACGCCCCTGCCGCGGTTCGCGGGCATAATCCGCGTGCGCGTCTCGTCGTCGGGCGCGTGGAGGCTGACGGAGAGCGTCAGCTGCATATCGAGCGCGGCGAGGTCGGCGAAGCGCTCGGTGAGACCGCAGGTGGAGAGCGAGATGTGCCTCATGCCTATATTCATGCCGTCGGGGTGGTTCACGAGCTTTAAGAACTTCACGACGTTGTCGAAATTGTCGAGCGGCTCGCCTATGCCCATGAGCACGATGTGGCCAATCTTCAGCCCGGACTCCTTCTCGGAGAACATGACCTCCTCGAGCATCTCCCCCGGCGTCAGGCAGCGGACGAGGCCGCCTATCGTCGAGGCGCAGAAGGCGCAGCCCTGGCGGCAGCCGACCTGCGTGGAGATGCAGACGCTGTTGCCGTAGTGGTAGCGCATGACGACCGTCTCCACGGCGTTGCCGTCCCGGAGCCGCCAGAGATACTTGACCGTGCCGTCCCCGGCGGAGACCTGTTTGCGCAGCACGCCGGGCGCGCCGAGATAAAACCTCTCGCCGAGCGCGGCGCGCAGCGGCTTGGGGAGGTTCGTCATCTCGTCCCAGCCCGACACTCCGCGCGTGAGCCAGCCGAAGAGCTGCTTGGCGCGGAAGGCCGGCTGTCCCATGGCCTTCAGCTCCGACGCGAGCTCCTCGGGGAGCAGGTCCCTTATGTTGATTTTATCATCCTGCATATGAAAAATCCGTCCGTTTTGTCAATGTCCGGCCAGAGCGTGCGCTCCTCCGCGGCGGTGAAGCCCTCGTTCTCCGCGAGGAAGGCGCGCACGACGTCCTCGTTTTCCCGCTCGAGCAGCGTACAAGTGGAGTACAGAAGCGTCCCGCCCGGCTTCACGCAGGCGGCGAGGCCCTCAAGTATGGCGAGCTGTATCCCGGGGAGGGACGCGACCTCGGCCTCCGTCTTGTACCTTATCTCGGGCTTGCGCCTTATTACGCCGAGTCCGGAGCAGGGCGCGTCCGCTATTACGACGTCGAAGCGGCCGTGAAGTTCCTCTCCCGGCGTGCGCGCGTCCATGGCGCGGCATTCAATCATGCCGTCGAGCCCGAGGCGCTTCGCGCCCTCCGTGACGCGCTTCAGGCGCTTTTCCTTCAAATCGCAGGCAAGGATGCGCCCCTCGCCGCCCATGCGTATGGCGGCCGCGAAGCTCTTCCCGCCCGGCGCGGAGCAGGCGTCGAGGACGTCCATGCCCCTCTCCGGCGCGGCGGCCTCCACGGCCATGCGCGCCGCGGAGTCCTGCACGTAGAAGTGCCCCTCGCCGTAGCCCGGTATGGAGCTTATGAGCCCGGAGGCCGCGAGGTCATATGAGCCCGGGAGCAGGCCCGGCGCGGCCTCGATGCCGGAGGAAAGCAGAGCTTCCCGCAGCGCCTCGGGGCTCGTCCTGAGCGTATTCGTCTGTATTGTGAGCGGAGGCTCGGCGTTATTCGCCCGGCATAGGGCTTCCGCGCCCTCATATCCGCGGCGGCGGACGAACTCCTCCGCTATCCACCCGGCGCAGCTGTACCTGCGGGCCAGGTACTCCGCGCCGGAGCAATCGTCCGGGAGCGCGAGGGGCCTTCCGCGGTTCTCCGTCACGCGGCGCAGCACGCCGTTCACGTAGCCCGTCGCGCGCTCGCAGCCATGCCTGCGGCAGAGCTCCACGGCCTCGTTGACCGCCGCGCTGGGCGGCACGCGGTCGAGGAAGAGTATCTGCGCGGCGCTTATCATGAGTATGTCCCGCACGGTGTGCTCCACGCGGTTCATGGGCAGCTTCGACCACTGGCCTAGGACGGAGTCTATATAGCCGCGGTTGCTGAGCGTCTCGTGGACTATGCGCGAGCAGAGCGCGGCGTCGCGCCGGTCGAGCCCGAGGGCGCGCACGGCCTCGTCGACGGCCTCGCTCATAAATTTCCCCTTCCGCACGAGGGCCATGGCCCTGAGCGCGGCCTCCCTCGCGGCGCTCATTCCACGCTCACCGGGTGGCCGAGCAGGTACGCTGCGGCGCTCATGCGCTTTTTCCCCGGGGCCTGGAGCTCAGTTATGCGGACGGTCCTGCCGCCGCCGCAGGCGACCTCTATGCCCGCCTTGCCGGCGGATACGACGCTGCCGGGGGCCTTGGACGTGGCGTTATCGGTGTATTCGGCCGCGAAGACCTTGATTGTCTCGCCGCCGAGCTCCATCGTGGCGACGGGCCAGGGGTTGAGGCCGCAGATATGCTTTATTATCTCGCGCGGAGTGCGCTCCCAGTCTATGGGGCAGATGCTCTTGTCGAGCTGGCCGACGTAGGTGGCCTTGGCCTCGTCCTGGGGCTCGCGCGGGGCCGTGCCGTCCTCTATGGCGGCGAGGGTCCTGACGAGCAGCTTCGCGCCCATAAGGGCCAAGCGGTCGAAGAGCTCCCCCGCCGTCTCGTATTCGCCCACCTTCGTCGCCTCGCGGAATATTACGTCGCCCGCGTCCATGTCGTGGGCGAGGTACATCGTCGTGACGCCCGCGTACTCGTCGCCGTTGAGCACCGACCACTGTATGGGCGCCGCGCCGCGGTAGCGCGGCAGGAGCGAGCCGTGGACGTTAATGGCGCCGTACCTGGGCACGGCGAGCAGCTCGTCGGGCAGGATTTTCCCGTAGGCGACGACGCAGAGTATGTCCGGCGCGAGGGAGCGCATGAGCTCGAGCGCCTCGTCCGTCCGGACGCTGGCCGGCTGATATACGTCGAGGCCGCGCTCGAGGGCGAGGGCCTTCGTCTCGCAGGCGGCGAGCTTCATGCCGCGGCCCTTGGGCTTATCCGGCTGGGTAAAGACGCCCGCGACCTCGTAGCCCGCGTCGAGCACGGCGCGCAGGCTCTCCGCGGCGAAGTCGGGCGTGCCCATGAAGACGACGCGCATTATTCGGCGTCCTCCTGCCAGGAGCCCGTCTCGAGCTCCTCGTCCGTGAGCATACGGCTGGCGAGCTCGGTGAACATGATGCCGTCGAGGTGATCTACCTCGTGGCAGAAGGCGCGTGCGGTGATGCCCGTGCCGCTGAGCTCGAAGGCCTTGCCGTCGCGGTCCTGCGCCCTCACGGTGACAGTCATCGGCCGCGTCACGAGGCCGAAGCGGCCCGGCACGGAGAGGCAGCCCTCGGGCCCGGTCTGGCCGCCCTCGCAGGCTGTTATCTCGGGGTTCACGAGCTCAATGATATACGGCTCCCCGCCCTCGGGTACGTTCGTCTCCAGGACGAGCACGACGCGCCTGAGCACGCCCACCTGGGGCGCGGCAAGCCCGACGCCGTCGGCCTCGAGCAGCGTCTCGCGCATATCGTCGATGAGCTCGTGCAGCCTGCCGTCAAAGCTCGTGACGGGGCGGCAGTGCTTGTGGAGTACGCTGTCCCCCTCGGTTACTATAGTACGAAGTGCCATATATATCCTCCTAATCTGACGGGTTTGTGTCCGCGTATACGTTCACGCCCTTGAAAAAGCGGCTTGCGCCCGCGCGTATCACCGTGTCGGCGATGAAGCGGCGCGCGCCGCTGCCCGGCGGGGCGCAGAGCGTGACCCGGTAGCGGTAGTTGTTGTTTACCTTCAGTATGGCGAGCGGCGCGGGGCCGAGGACGCGCGCTCCGCCGATGCCGGCGGCGCAGCTCATGAGGTGCCGCCTCGCGCGGTGGGCGCAGTCGAGCACCTGCGCCTCGCCGAGGCCGGAGAGCGTCACGCTCAGGAGCTCCGTGAAGGGCGGCAGGGCCTGGAGGCGGCGGAGCTCTATCTCGGAGCGGAAAAAGCTCTCGTAATCCTGGCTCGCGGCCTCGCGTATCGTCTCGTTCTCGGGCGTATAGGTCTGTATTACGGCCCGGCCCGGCTTCTCGAAGCGGCCCGAGCGGCCCACGACCTGGGTTATGAGCGAAAATGTGCGCTCGCTCGCCCGCCAGTCGCCGGCGTATAGGCCCTGGTCGGCGCATATCACGCCGACGAGGGTGACGTTTTCAAAGTTCAGCCCCTTGGTCACCATCTGGGTGCCGACCATAATGGGTATCTTCTCGCTGCGGAAACGCTCGAGGAGCTTGTCGTGCCCGCCCGCGCCGGAGACGGTGTCCGTGTCCATGCGGAGTATCTCCGTATCCGGGAAGAGCTCCGAGAGCTCCTCCTCCACCTTCTGCGTGCCCGCGCCCACGTATTTGAGCGCGCCGCCGCATTCGGGGCAGCGCTCGTCTAGGGGCTGCGTGTAGCCGCAGTGGTGGCACATGAGCTTGTGCCCGTAGCTGTGGAAGGTGAGGCTCACCGAGCAGTTCGGGCAGCGGTACGAGTACCCGCATTCGACGCAGGTGACGAGCTTATTCGCCCCGCGGCGGTTTATGAACAAGATGCTCTGCTCGCCGCGCTCGATGTTGGCGGAGAGCTCCTCATAAAGCCTGGAGCTTATCGACCCACCGTTGCCGCGGCGGAGCTCGCGCTTGAGGTCCACTATCTCGACTAGCGGCAGCTCGCGCTCGTTATAGCGCCCGGGAAGGGTGAAGAAGGCGTAGCGCCCCCGCTCCGCCCAATAGCGGCTCTCGACGTCCGGCGTCGCGCTGCCCAGGAGCAGCAGGGCCTTATTCTGCGCGCAGCGGTACTTGGCGACGTCCCGGGCGTGGTAGCGCGGGGCGTTCTCGCTCTTATACGTGTCCTCCTGCTCCTCGTCGATTATGATGAGGCCGAGATTGCTCGCCGGGGCGAAGACGGCGCTGCGCGTGCCGATAACGACGCGGGCCGCGCCGCTCTTTATCCTCCGCCACTCGTCGAAGCGCTCGCCCGCCGAGAGGCTCGAGTGCAGCACGGCAATCTCGTCGCCGAAGTGCGCGGCGAAGGTGCGCAGCATCTGCGGCGTGAGGGCTATCTCCGGCACGAGCAGTATGCTGCTCCGGCCGGCCTTCAGCTGCTCGGCGATGAGACGGATGTAGATGGTGGTCTTCCCTGAGCCTGTGACGCCGAAGAGCAGCGCCGCACCAGCCTTTTCCCCGGCGGCGAGGGCGCTGATGCCCTCGAAGGCCCCCGTCTGGCTCCCGTTCAGCTCGGGGAGCGGGGCCCGCTCGGCCTTGACCTCGGGGCGGCGGAAGACCTCCTTCTCGTCAAGGGTTATGAAGCCCTGGTTCACGAGCGAGGCGAGGCTCTGCTTCTTCGCGCCGGAGAACTCGAGGAGGTCGTGCAGCTCGGC
>DVKN01000046.1 GCA_018716005.1 Candidatus Scatomorpha stercoravium | reverse complement strand
CGCCGCGTATCTCGACAGCTACGGTATGTTCGCGCGCTATGACGAGGATAACGTGCTCATAGACGACGGCAATCTCTTCCGCCCGGACGAGCCTATGACCCTCGCCGAATTCGTCCACCTGCTGCAATGCGCCCTCTTCGCGCGCCATCTGGACCCGCGCTATCCCCTGGCCTTCGGCGACCCCGTCCAGGCCGACGACCTCGGCGAGCGCACATGGTGGGAGCGCGCGGAGCTCGACCGCGCATGGAAGGACGGCTGGATCTGGCTCGAGGACGGACGCCTCCGCCCCGACGAGGCCATAACCTGCGCCGGGATAGCCAAGGCCCTGTACGCCGCCGCGGGTGTGCAGATTCCCGAGGAGCCCTGGTCGTACCTTGTGTGCGAGACGGAGTGGTTCACGCTCCGCGACGCCTATGCCGCGGCGCTCGAGCCCTACACGAGCTGGAACTCGTATATCGCGGGCCGGGGCAGCGTGCTGCTCATAGAGCCGAAGACGCGCTTCAGCAGCCTGAGCGTCTACACGACGGAGATAACCGACGCGGGCTACGACTTCGGCGAGTTCCTGTATACCTGCGCCCAGGACAGGGAGCCGCTCGTCATAGAGCTGCCCTTCTACGGCGACCTCACCGCCTACGGGATAAGCCTCACCGACGAGGCCGGGACTGAACACCGCCTGCTCCTGCAAACCGGCGGCCTCGGCCCCGAAGAGGCCTGCCCCTACGTCATTACGGAGCTATGAGCCGAAATATGAAAAAGCTGCCGGCCCTCATCCTCTGCGCCGCGCTGAGCCTCTCGGTCCTGTGCGCCTGCGGCGCGGAGCCGGAGGCGTCCACGGCGGCGCCGGAGTCCGTGCCGCCGCTTCCGGAACTCAGCGCCGCCGGCGCTCTCTTCAGGGCCGTGGATTGCGCCCGGCGCGGCGAGGGGCATTATACCCGCTCGGAGGCCGTAAACATCTTCTATTCCGCACTGATTGCCGGCGACAAGGGCAAGGAGTACCCGCTGCGCTTCACCGATATCGACGACTCCGGCGTGGCGAATGCCGCAGCATACCTCGACCACTACGGCCTGCTTGACTTCATAGAGGGGGAAAAGCTTTTGCCCGCGCGCGAGCTCCGGCGCGTCGAGGCGGAGCGGCTTTTGCAGAGCCTGATGCCCGGCGTCCGGCTGAGCGCCGAGGGCGACCCCGACGCGCCCATAACCGGCAGCGAGCTGGCCGCGGCCTGGCAGGAAATCTACGACGAGCTGATGGACGGCGCGACCCCCGCGCCGCTGCCCACGCCCGGGCCCGCGGCCGAGAGCGCGCCCGAGCCGCTGCCGGAGGGCTTCTGCTTCCCGGAGACGGACTTTGAACCGCAGAGCTGCTGGGTGGCCGAGCCCTTCGGAGACGGGGGACAGGCCCTGCTGCTCATGGGCGGGGACACTCCGGACTCGCCGCTCGAGCTCTGGTACAGCTCCTGGGTCGAGACCGACTTGGAAGTCTATATGGAGCGGGATTTGGCATGTCTCAGCCTTGCTGCGGAAAAGGGCAGCGAGCTGTGCGTGCGCGGCGACCCGAGCTTTCCCATCGCGCTCGCAATGGACGGCGATACGCTTACGCTCGAGCCGCCCGAAGACTGGCCTTTCTGCCCGCTGCCGGAGCGCTTTGAGCGCGTCACGCGCGAGGAGGCCCTGCTCGCCTGGGCCGAAATGCCCTTCTGCGGCGAGGTGAGCCTGCCCGTGGGAGCGTGCGAGGACCGCGAGGCGCTGCTGGCCATTCCGGGCGCCGGCATCTCCGGCATGGGCTCATACTACACGACATACATCGCGCCGGGCTGCAGCTTCAGCTACGCCAGCCGGGCTCTGGAGGTGTTCACGGCCACGGAGCCCTATACCGGCCTCTCGATACGCGGGCTTGACGTGGGATGTACGCTCGATGACATCCTCGCGAGCTTCCCCAACGCGCTCGGTCCCGGCGAGCTCGGAGTCCTCTACGGCTCAGAGGAATACAACAGCGCCCGCGGCGCGCTCTATGAAGGCGAGGAAGGCCTCTTTGTCTACCTTCTGATTCCCGGCAGCGTACACGTCTTCTTCTATCTGGACAGCTCGGACACCGTCGAGAGCATCACGGTCTCCTATTTCCTCTGAGCACGAGCCGTGCGCGAAAGGAGCCTGACATGAAAAAGGCACTGCGAATCATTCCTCTGATTCTCGCCCTCGCCCTTCTCGCTGCCTGCGGTACGGAGCCGCCCGCCGAGACGCCGGATGTGACGGGCGCGGGGACGCCGCAGCCCACGGCTTCGCCGGAGCCGGCCGGCCTTCCGCAGTATTTCACCCAGCCGCGGGCGGTTCCCGAGGGTTTGGACTTCCCGGACTATGGCTTCGCCGTCGAGGAATACTACCTCGCCGAGCCCTTCGGCCTCTCCGGGCGCGCGCTGCTTCTGCGCGGGACGGACGATAACGGCGGCGAGCGCTTCGCCTGCCGCTATATGAGCTTCGCGCCGGAGGACGGGGATTACGTCCTGCTCGGCGAGAGCGTGGAGGGCGGCGCGGAGGAGCTGGGCGTCCGCGAACAGGGCGGCGCGCTGGTGCTCTCCCTGCCGCGGCTCGCCGGGGGAGTGCCCTCGCCGGAGGTGTTTTATCCCGTCGGGCGGGAGACGGCCCTGCGCGCGTACCGCGATATGCCCTACCTGGACGAGATAGAGCTGCCCCTCGACCGGGGCATGTCGGAGGCCCGGCTGGCCGGTACGCCCGGCGTGGTCAAAACAGGCGGGCACGAATACGAGTACGAGGGCGTCACGATAAGCTGCCGCGAGTTTTGGACGCGCAAGGCCGGGTACATATATTCGTTTTACTCCGCGTCGCCCGGCGCGCCCATATCCGTGCGCGGGCTGAGGATAGGCGAGAGCACGCTTGCCGACGCGCTCGCGCGCTTCCCGTGGATGCTCGAGGAATACACGCTCATGGGCGGCCCGCTCTACGGCGGGCCCGGAGGGCTCTGGGGCGAGCCGGGCGTGAGCGATCAGGGCAGTCCGGACTTGAACTTCCGGTACGGAGACAGCTTCCTGCGCCTGAGCTTCGGCGAGGACGGGGTTTTGCGCTCCATCCTCTGGTCGACGAGCGAATACGACGACGTGACGTATAAGGAAGATGACGCACGAAAAAGCCGATCCCGCTGATTCTCGCTGCGCCGCTTCTCGCCGCCTGCGGCGCGGAGAGCGCGGCCTTGCCCGCAAAAGGAG
>DVKN01000045.1 GCA_018716005.1 Candidatus Scatomorpha stercoravium | reverse complement strand
CCTCATCGACCTCGCGGCGGAGCTCAAGTCCAAGAAGAAGGCCGGCATCGCCCACCGCTACTGCGCGGGGATGAGCGCGGCGCTCATTTTTGAGAAGACCTCGACCCGCACGCGCTGCGCCTTTGAGACGGCGGCCTTCGACCTCGGCATGAACGCCGTCTACCTCGACCCCTCCGGCTCGCAGCTCGGGAAGAAGGAGTCCGTCGCCGACACGGCGCGAGTGCTCTCGCGGATGTTCGACGGCATAGAGTACCGCGGCTTCGCGCAGCAGACCGTCGAGGAGCTCGCTGAGTACGCCTCCGTCCCCGTCTGGAACGGGCTCACGGACGAGTTCCACCCCACGCAGATACTCGCTGATATGCTGACCATGCGCGAGCACCTGGGCCCGCTCGCCGGCAGGAAGCTCGTCTACATGGGCGACGCGCGCTTCAACATGGGCAACTCCCTCATGATAGGCTGCGCGAAGCTCGGTGTGAACTTCGCCGCCTGCGCGCCGGTCGAGTATTTCCCCTCGCAGGAGCTCCAGGACATCGCACAGGAGCTCGCCGCCGAGAGCGGCGCGGTGCTCGAATTCTGGACCGAGCCCGAGCTCGCGCTGCGGGACGCCGACGCCGTCTACACCGACATCTGGGTGAGCATGGGCGAGAGCCCCGACGCCTGGGGCGAGCGCATAGAGGCGCTGCTGCCCTACCAGGTGAACGCGAAGGCCATGAGCCTCGCAAAGCCCGGGGCCATCTTCATGCACTGCCTGCCCGCCTTCCACGACCACAAGACCACGATAGGCCGCGAGGTCGGCGAGAAATACGGCCTCGACGCGCTCGAGGTCACGGACGAGGTCTTCGAGAGCCCGCAGAGCGTGGTCTTCGACGAGGCCGAGAACCGCCTGCACACGATAAAAGCCGTCATGGCCGCCACTCTGAGCGACCGGCTGTAAAGGAAAAGCGCCGTCCCTGCCGGGGCGGCGCTATTATATTCATCTGCGGAAGAGCTTCTCCTTCCAGACCTCTTCGGGTTCGGCGCGGTAGCTCTCGACGTAGTCCATGAGCGCGGCGGGGTCGGTAAAGACGGCGTAGAGCGCCTTACCGTCCTCGGTCAGGAACTCCTCGCTCACGGCGCGGTCCATCATGGCCTCCAGCTCGTTATAATAGCCGTTGGTGTTGAGTATGGCCATGGCCTTCGCGTGGCGGCCGAGCTGCTTGAGCGTGAGGGCCTCGAAGAATTCCTCGAAGGTGCCGATGCCGCCCGGGAGGGTTATGAAGGCGTCGGACATATCCTCCATCGTCTTCTTGCGCTCGGACATCGTCTCCGTGAAAATCATCTCCGTGCAGCGGTGCAGTATGCCCGGCTCGTCGAAGAAGCGCGGCGCGACGCCTATGAGCTCGCCGCCCTCGCTCTCGGCCCCGCGCGCCGCCGCGCCCATGAGGCCGCTGGTGCCCCCGCCGAAGACCATCGTATGCCCGCGGCGGGCGAGAATCGCGCCCAGGGCGTAGGCCTCGTCGTAATATACCCGCGCCAGCGAGCTGCTCGAGGCGCCGAACACGCAGATTTTCATCCTGAATCAGTCTTCCTCTCCGAAGTCCAGCACCCGGCGCATACGCGCGAGCGTCAGACGGTTTCTTATGGCGGCGGAGATGTCCAGCACCTCGCCGCGCAGGCTCTCGTCTATGCCTATGTCCTCGAGGCGGTACTTGCCGCCGAGGGCGTGGAGCGTCCACGCGAACTCCTCCGCGCTGGGGATGCCGCCTATGACCTCGCGTATCTCATCCCAGCGGTCGACGATGTTCTGCGGGTCGAAGCCGGCGAGGCAGTCGTCCTCGTTGGCCTTGAATATGCCGGGCGCGAGGGGGCCGAACTTCTCGTTCACCCAGGCCTCGTCGAGGGGCTTATAGGGCTTCGTCTTCGGCGTGCGCTCGGCCATACGGTGGTATTCCTCCGCGCAGAGCACGGCCCCGACGCCGACGCACTCGCCGTGTATGCCGTTCGCGTTCTCGAAGCGGGGCGGCTTCATCTCCACAAGGTGGGCGATGAGGTGCTCAGCGCCGGAGGCGGCGCGGGAATTGTTGAGCAGCTGCATCGAGAGGCCGCCGAGCATCTGCGCCATCGTCATGGCGAGGAAGTCCGGCTGGAAGCCGCGGAGCATACGGTCGACGGTGCCGGCCATGAGCTTCAGCGCGCGGCGGGCGACGCCGGCGACGCGCGGGCAGTAATATTCGCCGGAGGCGATGTTCGCTATGCGCCAGTCGGCGAGGGATATGTACTTCGCGAGTATGTCCGCGACGCCGCTCACGAGCAGGTGCTGCGGCGCCTTCGAGATAATGTTGAGGTCGGCGACGACGAGGCGCGGGGCCTTCATCGGGATGCTCTCCTTCTGGCCGTCGACGACGACGGAGCAGATGTTCGCGGTGAAGCCGTCGCTGCTCGCGAGGGTGGGAATCGCGACGAAGGGGACGCCGAGCTTGTACGCCGGGTAGCGCGCGAAGTCCATCAGCGTGCCGCTGCCGACGGTGATGATGACGTCCGCGCCCTCGAGCTGGGGCATGACGGCCTCGATGGCGCCCTTCTCCGAGTGGAGGCCCCTGGCCTCGAGGACTATCTCCTTGTCTGCCCGGACGTGGACCATGCCGGGGAGGTTGTAGGTGTTGGTATCATAGAGGACGACGCGCCGGCCGCGGAGGCCGCACTCGTCCATGTAGCGGTCGAAATCGGCGAGGCAGCCGTAGTCGACGGCCACCAGCTTCGTCTCAAGCGTATGCACCCGTCCGCATTCGCAGGGCCCTACATAGCGCTCGCAGTCGAGAATCATAGCGTGCTCCTTTCAAATAAAAACGCCCGACGGTTCATCGCCGCCGGGCGTAACTCTCAACCTATCACTAAGTTACCATATTATTTTGCATTTTGCAAGGGTTGTGTGAGATTTGACAAAGAGAATTAGATGTTGAAGAAGTTGCCGACCCAGGTCTGCTCAGGGAATAGGCTGGTGTTATATCCTGTGCAAGAGCATATCGACCAACTGAGCAGCAGAGCGTTAAGAGCGGCCGCTATCCATATGTTATTCGTAACCTTATACATCTTCCTCGTGACATAGACCGTGAGGGGTACGAAGATTATGAATCCGTAGGAAGAAGTAAAGTTCGAGAACAGCGCATTGCTTCCTGCGTAAGAAATGTAGTTGACGAGGCAGAGAAGCCATACGCCAAGGGAGTTCACTACGACGGCAATCAGAGTGTCCAGCCATTCGGGTATGTCTGTACGCACCGTGTAGTTTGTCGCCGCACCTATCAGTAGGAAGCTCGGGAACATCATCAGTGCAAATTTCCAGACGAGCGCCCAAAGTTCCGCCTTCATTTCAGTGAAAACCATCATCCACAGACGGAAGTCCTCACCGAACATATACTCGACGAGCATCAGCGTGCCATAGGCAGCCATCAGAAGTATTATGCTGAGCAGAATACTTTTCAGTATAGAGCTGATTTTGAGCTTTATGTTCAGATTTTCCAGTGCAGTCGTCCCGATTGTAGCCTTATCAAGCCTCCAATATACCAATACCAGAATAACGGAGCAGACAGCCATTATTGCAAGGAATATGACAGTCAGCCACCAGCTTGAGAACAATGGCAACCCTGCCGATGTCGGCAGACCCGGTGCAAAGAGACTATTAACGTAATACATCGCAGCAAAGGTCAGTATTACAGTAACCCCATTAAACAGCCAGTATCGCTTTTTACTGATGCTTCCGGCAGGCAGGGGCTTTACACTGCCCTGGCATCCAGCAAACCAGTTAGTCTTCAAAATAAGCGCCGTGAGCGGGAACAGGAAGCAAATCATAGACAGAGTTGCCGCGAAATTGAACGCTTCACGCCAGAAGAAGACTATGTTATCCGATGCCAGAGGAGTCGCGGAGCTGTCGCCAAGCTCCCCGCCATTGTAGCCGAGTGTCTGTTCAAAGTAACTTACGATATCGGATGCGGTCTGCGCAGAGAAAAAGTTCTTGGAGTGCGATTCATAATGATAGCAAGCTATTCTGGTGGCTCTGTTATCAACCGCTTCCCTGAAATCGTCGTTTGTGAGTATGGAGGCCTCGTTGATTAGTCCCACTTTCTCGCTGGTTGCATTAACATCATCGATTATGTACCAGGTTTCCCGCTCCACACTTTCAGAGCCTGTATGCCACGCTTCGGTGGTCGTCTCCCATTCAGGGTACTCTATATAGTTGAAGTCCCAGTAGCCAGTGACAATACCGAAGTTTACCTGGCAATTTCGCTGAACCTCATGTCCACCAACAAGAACAGTCTGTATGAGGCTAATCTTTTCGGCGCTGCTACCTATGAGGCAAAGCGCCTTCATTCGAGTGTTATACCAGAGCTCTGTCTCCTCTTTTATATCCATATAATGCGAGAGCTGATCATCGTTGAGCCTATCCTTTGCCAGCTCATCAGCATTCATTTTTATTTCTTCTTCTGTAAACTCTTGGCCAAAGTCATCATACAGGACATTTATAAGAAGGTCATTCAACGTAAGATATCCGCAGTCAAGCATTGCTGCAGAAGCGGTCCTACGAGAACCCGCGGAGTGACCGGCCATACCTATTCGCGTTTGATCAACGAATTCGAGTGTGCGCACAAAGTTAAGGGCATCAAGCATACCGCCGGGCGTAAGTTTAGAATCAAAATTATCTTTATCCTGCCCGCTGTCGTCATTAACCGGCATTTCACTCATGCCATATCCGTATGCGTCGACATTAAGCACAACGTAGCCGCGCCTAGCGATTTCTTCCGCTATTCCCTTCATAATGCCTCTTGTTACGCCCGCACCGTGACCAACCAGAACAGCAGGAAGTTTATCCTCGTCGGTGGTTCCGGCAGGATAAAACAGGTCTGCGGTGACAGTAGCGCCACGAGAATCAAATGTAACGCGACTTACTTTGATTTTACCTGCATCCGAAGACACTAGTCTCGCTGCACAGCTGAAAAGCACTATGAGAGCTAAGAAGATTATAAGTAACCGCCAGCAGCCTTCCTTCGTCTTAAGCGTCAGCTTCTTCATATTCCCCTCCTTTTTTTAGGCTCAAGCCTCTTAATCTCTCATCTCCCAATATCGCTTGAAGGTTTTTAATTCGTACGTAATCAGTCTTCCGTCCAGGCAAGGGCGGATTTTATGGCTTTCTGC